>NZ_JAACGC010000014.1:0-78232 GCF_029237385.1 Aeromonas sp. 1HA1 | reverse complement strand
CGAACAGGGATTGCAGGCTGGAGCTCACTCTGGGAAGGCTGGCAAACACTGCAAAGTAAACTGGACGGCTTTATTGCCGCCAAAGAGATGATGGCTTCGGGGATCAAGATCTGATCAAGAGACAGGCAGGGGGCTTACCGTGGCGATATACGCAGTCGAGTAGCAACGAGGGCAGTAAACGAGGATGGATGCCATGAAGATATGAGTCTCAAAATTATCACCAAGATAAGTTATCTATGTTTGAACAAGATATTCTAATTCCTTTCCTTTATTTACATTTGAAGGGCAATGGTTATTAAAAATAACAAATGGTCCGGATGTCAATCAGCAGTACCCAGTTGTTGACCAAGCTGTGACTCTGCAGTTGGCTTGAGGTGCATTTGTCGATGGATTAACCATGGCCAAGATCCATTAAGCGTCTGAGTTTTCCGTCATTGCAGTGAGCTTGACTCTGTCACGATCAAAAAGCCCCGCCAATGTCCGTTGGCGGGGCTTTGCTATGTGGACTATTTCATACCGGTCAGTATTAGAGTGCGGGCAGCATCCCGAGGCTGACGCTGACCTGTACTCCGACGATCAGCACGCCCATGGCGGCGGTCAGACCAAGTGCCACCACGCCACCCGGGGCGCGGTAGTGGTGGGCGGGCGCCTGTTTGCGGCTCTGCCATACCAGCGCCACCGGCAGCAGTACCGCCAGTATCGCCAGGGCGATGGCGGCGTAGCCGAGCGCCATGATAAAGCCCTGCGGGAAGTAGAGGGCAAACAGCAGGGGCGGTACAAAGGTGATAAGACCGGTCTGGCTGCGGCCCTGCCAGTTGTCCTTGCGGCGGGTCACTTTGGCCATAAAGTCAAACAGCCCCAGCGTCACTCCGAGGAAGGAGGTGGCGAGTGCCAGATCGGCAAACAGGTGCATCGCCTGATTAAACGCGGGCCAGCTCACCAGTTGACCGATGTTGGCCAACAGGCTATCGAGCGCACCGCCGGTTTGTAGCAGCGCTTGCTGGCCGAGCAGACCGAGGATCGCCACCTGCCACAGCACATAGAGGATCAGCGGCAGGGCAGAGCCCCACACAAAGACCCGGCGCAGCTGCTTGGGGCAGTCGCCAAGGTAGAGCATCACGCTTGGAATGGAGCCGTGAAAGCCGAACGAGGTGAAGATGACCGGCAGGCCCGCCAGCAGCAAGCCCTGACCCAGCGGCATGGAGAGCAGGTGCTGCCCTTCTGCGCGGGGTAGCAGCAGTGCCAGCACCGCCACCATGATCACCAACTTTACGGTGAACATCAGCCGGTTGAGGTAATCCACCTGCTTGGTACCGACACAGACCATGCCGCCAAACAGCAGGGTAAAGGCCCAGGCCGCTTGCTCCTGGGTCAGCGTCATGCCCGCATCGGCCAGCGCTTGGGCCAGCAGGCTGCTGCCGCCGCTGATGTAGGCGGAAGCCAGCGAGTAGAACAGCATCAGGATACAGAAGGAGGCGATGCGCTTGCCCCAGGGGCCGAGCAGATGATCCGCCAGCTGGTGCAGGTACCACTTGCCGGTGTTGAGGCTCGCCTCCACCTGCAACATGGCGGTGAAGGCCATCAGGGTCCAGAGGCCGACCATCAGCATCAGGGTGGCAGGGCCGCCAAGGGAAGAGGAGGCCAGCGGCAGGGCCAGCATCCCGGCGCCTATGGTGGTGCCAGCAATCAACAGGGTACAACCCAGGGTTTTGGTGTTCATGTTATCCATCCGAAAGTAGCGGTGTCAGTGCAAACCAGTGGTGCACAGTGTTTACGTCAACAAGAGGGCCAATGGGCGTGATCAGAAGGCGCCTCCGGGGATAAGGCCGGAGGCTAGCAATATCGGAACGGGAACATCTGTACCTAAAACCTGTCAGTTGTAAAAGATGGTTGCCACGTTAGCGGATCAAAATAACGGAAACAATCCCTTTTATGCGGATCTTGTGCTGGCTTGCGGCAATAAGTGGCAATAAAAGATGACATACATGGCTCAGTGCCGAAAAAATAGGCTGGAGCGGGGGGCGCCCATTCTTGCAAAAACGCCAGGCATCGGGTTTGGGAGGGGTTGACTGCCGCAGGCAGAGAGTGTGCGGGCATGGGATGAAGAGAAGCAACGCTGCCGAACTTATGGGGTAAATCGGCCCGGCAGCGAGGTGGTCAGCGACGGCGTTTGAGGGTGCGGCTGACGTAGTACAAGCCACTCTGGTATTCACCGTTGACGGCCTTGAGCGCCAGTTCCAGCGCTTGGCTCGCCAGTGCATCGTGCTGCTGGGGCAGGGAGTTGATGCCAAAGGGGAGGAAGTCGAGCAGCCGATCGTCCCCGAAGGTGGCCATGGCGAGCTGGCTCATATCGGTTTCTTGTTCCAAGAGATAGTCGAGCACCCCCTCCATCAGGATATAGGAGGTGGTGATCAGTGCCTCCGGCAGCTGGCCCAGCTGCTGGTGCAGCGCCTTGATCAGGCGATACCCCTCGAGGCGGGAGAAGTGATCGCCCTCGCACAGGTGGCGCGCTGCGCTGTGACTGGCAACCGCCTGTTCGAAGCCTGCTTTGCGCTCCTGACTGATCGTGAGTGCTGGCAGGGCGGTGATCAAGGCGATATGGCGCAGGGCGGGGGTGAGCAGGGAGCTGGTGAGATCAAAGCTCGCCTTCTCGTTTTCACTGGCGACGGTGACGAACTGGTCGGCGGCCATGGCCCGGTCGATGGCGAGGATCTGGCTGCCTTGCGCTTGTAATTTGCCGTAGAAGGGGTCGTCCGGCGGCAGGCAGCTGGCGACCAGCAGGGCATCCACATGGCGGCTGACCAACATCTGGGCCAGCTCTTTTTCGGTGGCGGGATCATCTTCCGAGCAGACGATCAGCAGCTGATAGCCCTGCGCCCGCGCCCCCTGTTCCAGCCGTTTGGCCAGCTTGGCGTAACTGGCGTTTTCCAGGTCAGGCAGGATAAAGCCGAGGGTCTTGGTCTGGCCGCCCCGCAGGGAGGCGGCGCGGCTATCCGGTTGATAGTTGTGAGCGGTGACCACCGCCATCACCTTGTCGCGGGTAGCCTGGCTGATGCGGTATTGGTCGGCCTTGCCATTGATCACATAGCTGGCCGTGGTGCGCGAGACACCGGCGAGGGCGGCGATTTCATCCAGTTTCATCATATTGGCTCTGTTTGAGTTGCAAGGCCCACGGTCACTGCCGGGTGAGGGCACCGAAAAGTGTGCGCAGGATCATATCATTGAAAAGCACCCTTGGTGGGTACTTGATCAATCCGCTGAAACGATTCAGTCTGAGTGTAGGTGAAACGATTCAGCCTGTCAGTAACGAATAGGCACAGTGGCCTGAAAATCGGGCCACGATCACAATCAACCCCGATCTTGTCTATTGTCAGCAGGCGAGTTACCCGAATGTTCAATTGTGTTGTACCGGCGCGGCCGGAACCTGATGGAGAGTCTCTATGTTGAAGTTGGCGCGAGAGCAAATCTTGCTGGGACAGTCGGTGGCGACCAAGTCGGAAGCCATTGCACTGCTGGCGGGCAAACTGACCGAAGCCGGTCTGGTAGAAGCAGGCTATGTGGATGGGATGCTGGCCCGCGAGGCGCAGCATGCTACCTATCTTGGCAGCGGCATCGCCATTCCTCACGGCACCACCGACACCCGCCATCTGGTGAAAAGCACCGGTGTCATGGTGGCCCAGTTCCCCCACGGCATCGAGTGGGATGAGGGGCAGATTGCCTATGTCGCCATCGGTATTGCCGCCAAGTCCGACGAGCATCTGGGCATTTTGCGTCAGCTCACCCATGTGCTGGGTGATGAGCAGGCTGCCGCGCAATTGAAAGAGGCCACTGATGCCGACACCATCATCAACATCCTGACCGGCGCCACGGCTGCGAAAGAGGCGCAATACCTGACCCTGGCGGATTTCCCGGCCGATGATCGCGACCAACTGCTGTTGGGTGCTGCCGCCCGCGCCAAGTCAGCGGGTTGGGGCGATGCCACCATGGTGACGTCGCTGCTGGCAAGCGATCCCGCCTATCTGGGCGAGGGGATCTGGCTGGCTCGTGCGCAAGCCGCCCAGACCGGTTGGGTGCTGGCAACGCCGAGCAATGCACTCACCGCAGGTGATCTGCCGGTCAGCGCCATGCTGCTGCTGTGTGCCGCAGATAGCAGCCATCTGCCGCAACTTGAGAATCTGGCCAAACTGGCCGCCGCCGGTCAACTTGCAACGCTGGCGGGCAGCGATGGGCTGGCCATGCTGCAGGCCGGGCCCGCGAGTGGTCTTGCCGAGACCTTCACCATCATTAACCCCCACGGCCTGCATGCCCGTCCGGGTGCCATGCTGGTCAAGGTAGCCAAAGAGTTTGAATCAGACATTCGCGTTGCCAATCTGGACGGTAGCGGCGAAGCAGTCTCCGCCAAGAGCCTGATGAAGGTCATTGGTCTTGGCGTCAAGTGCGGTCACCGTCTGGCGTTTCGCGCCGAAGGGGTGGATGCCGAAGCGGCCCTCAAGGGGATCGGCGAGGCCATCGCGGCCGGTCTGGGTGAGGGGGCACACTGATGAAGATTGTCACCATTACCCTCAACCCGGCGCTCGATCTCACTACCCGTCTCGAGGCGATGAACCTTGGCGAAGTGAATCTGGTGAGCGAGGCGTCCTTACGCGCCGCGGGCAAGGGGATCAACGTCGCTATGGTGTTGAAAGATCTGGGCCGCGACGTGGGCGTGACCGGCTGGCTTGGCGCTGACAATGAGCAGAGTTTTGTTTCCCTGTTTACAGAGCGCGCGCTGGCTGATCACTTTGTGCGTGTGGCGGGCAGCACCCGTATCAACGTCAAGATCTCCGAGCACTCTGGCCGGGTGACCGATCTCAACCTGCCGGGGCTCACCATCCACGAAGGGGAAGTGAGTGCCCTGGAGCAGGCCATCGACGAGTTGGCACCGCAAGCCGAGTGGTTCGTGCTGGCGGGCAGCCTGCCCAAAGGGGTGGCCCCCAGTTACTGCGCCCATCTTATTCGCTTGCTCAAGGCCAAAGGCAAGCAGGTGATCTTCGATTGCAGCGGCGCGGCCTTAAGCGAAGGCATCAAGGCTGCGCCGACCCTGATCAAACCCAATCTGGAGGAGCTGAGCCAGTGGGCCGGTCGTCCCATCAAGACCCTGAGCGAGCAGGCCGCTTGCGCCCGCGAGTTACAGGCTCAGGGTATCGCCCATGTGGTGATCTCCAATGGCGCCGATGGCCTCGTCTGGTTTGGTCCTGATGCCACCTGGCAGGCCATTCCGCCGCGTATGAATGTCATCAGCACAGTCGGTGCCGGCGACTCCCTGGTGGCGGGGCTGACCCACGGTCTGAGTCTTGGCTGGGCGCCGGAGCAGATCCTGCGTCTGGCGACCGCCGTTTCGGCACTGGCAGTCAGTCAGGTGGCGGTCGGTTTTAGCGATATCAGTGTGCTCAACCCCTTACTTGAACAGGTGCGTGTACAGCGTCTGGATGATCTGGCACCGGTTCAATGCAATACCCCCTCAATGAAAAACTCAGGAGATGCCCAATGAAAGCAATCTTGGTTACGGCTTGCCCGGCGGGCATAGCCACCAGCTTTCTCGCTGCAAAACGGATAGAACAGCAGGCCAAACTGGCAGGCTGGGAACTCACCCTCGACGTCTGCGCCAGCGTGCAACCCCGTCAGGTGCCGAACAAGGAGCAGATTGCCGCAGCCGACCTGGTGCTGGTCGTGGCAAGCGCCCCGGTGGATCTCGCCGCCTATGATGCCAAGCGGGTCTATCAGGGGAGTATGGATCTGGCGCTGCAGGATCCGGCCGCCGTGCTGGAAGCCGCGGCCAGCGGTGCCAGCGTCTATCGCCATCAGGCCGCACCCGCCGTTGCCAATGCTGCCGCCAAACCGGCCGCCGCTGGCAAGCGCATCGTGGCGGTGACTGCCTGTCCGACCGGTGTGGCCCACACCTTTATGTCGGCAGAAGCGCTGGAGACCATGGCCAAGCAGCTTGGTTATCAGATCCGTGTCGAGACCCAAGGCTCGGTCGGTGCCCAGAATGCCCTGACCGCGGATGAGATTGCCGCCGCCGATCTGGTGTTCCTGGCGACCGATATCGAAGTAGACATGGCCCGCTTCGATGGCAAGCAGGTCTATCGCACCAGCACAGGTGCGGCGCTCAAGAAGACCCGCGCCGAGCTCGACAAGGCGTGGAACGAGGCGACACTCTATCGCCACAGCGGCGTCAACCAGCCCAAGAAAGAGGAAAAAGCAGGCCCCTACAAGCATTTGCTGACCGGCGTCTCCTTTATGCTGCCGATGGTTGTCGCGGGCGGTCTTATCATCGCGCTCTCGTTCGTGTTCGGGATTGAAGCGTTCAAGGTAGAAGGCACCCTGGCCGCCGCCCTGATGCAGATCGGTGGCGGCTCGGCTTTTGCCCTCATGATCCCGGTGCTGGCCGGTTACATTGCCTACTCCATCGCTGACCGTCCGGGTCTCGCACCCGGCATGATTGGCGGTATGCTGGCAAGCTCGCTGGGCGCCGGTTTCCTTGGCGGTATCGTGGCCGGTTTTCTGGCCGGTTACAGCGCCAAGTACCTGAGCGACAAGGTACGTCTGCCGGTGACCCTGGAAGCGCTCAAGCCCATCCTCATTATTCCGCTGGTGGCCAGCCTGTTTACCGGTCTGGTGATGATCTACGTGGTGGGTGGTCCGGTGGCTGGCATCATGAATGCCATGACCGAATTCCTTAATAATATGGGCTCTGCCAACGCCGTGCTGCTGGGTGTCATTCTCGGCGCCATGATGTGCTTCGACATGGGCGGTCCGGTCAACAAGGCGGCCTATGCCTTTGGTGTTGGTCTGCTGGCCTCCAAAACCTACGCCCCGATGGCGGCTGTGATGGCGGCCGGTATGGTACCGGCACTGGGGATGGGGATCGCGACCTTCCTGGCACGCACCAAGTTCATCAAGGCGGAGCAGGAAGCGGGTAAAGCCTCCTTTGTGCTGGGTCTGTGCTTCATCTCCGAGGGGGCCATCCCGTTTGCCGCCAAGGATCCGATGCGCGTCATCCCGGCCTGTATGGTCGGCGGTGCCCTGACCGGTGCGCTCTCCATGCTGTTTGGCTGCGAGCTGATGGCCCCCCACGGCGGCCTGTTCGTGCTCTTTATTCCCCACGCCATCAGTAACGTCATGCTGTATATCGTGGCGATTGCAGCAGGCTCGCTGCTGACCGGTGTCTCCTACGCCATGCTCAAGCGCGGTGAAGCGCAGGGCAAGCTGGCGACGGCCTGAGTGGTGCAACGTAAATAAATGCAATTGTTGACAAGGCGGCCTGCGGGCCGCTTTTTTGTGGCGGATGAGAAAGGGATAAAAGAGGGGGGATAGTGGGGAAAAGTCAAAAGTCCCAGCCGGCCTGCTCTTGCTCACTGGCCTGGATGGCCTCTTGTGCCTTGCGACGAGCAGCGTCCACCCGGGCCTTGCGACCACGGCACAGGCGCATCACCTCCTGCTGCTCGGTGGGGGTCATGGTGAGCCAGTTGAAACGCTCCTCCCGGTTGCGCAGGCAGCCCTTGCAGTAGCCCTTGTTGTTCACTTCGCATACCCCGATGCAGGGGCTCTGCAGCGGGAAGATCTCGAGCTGTTCCATCCATGGCCTCTCACACCTTGTTACCTTGTTATAACCCAGAAGATCCCCTTAGGAGAAATCTGTTGCCAAGGGGCTGATGGCGTTTGCTTTCCCCCTGCAAATTTGGCATCTTCCCCGCCAAGCATGAGGCTTGGTGTTACATGAGGACATATGAATAAACATGCGTACTGGCTGACCGCCGCAGTGCTGGGGCTGGCCGGTTGTGCGGGCAACTCTGAGCAAGCACCGGTGCCCAAGAAGAAACCCGATGCCAGATGTTTTCTGAACTGCGAGGTGCCGGTCAATCTGGGCAAGCAGTATCTGGACGGCCCCCTGCCGGATGATCTGGTGCGGGTAGAAGGTGTCAACAGTCTCCAGCACGCTGACTTCAGTAAGTTTGGTCCCCAGAGCCAGCTGGTGCTGGAGCGTTCCGGCAAGATGACCCGTCGCTATGGCGAGCTTTATAGCCAGCTCTCCCGCTGGGTGGCCAATGGCGGCAACCCGGCCCATATCACCCAGTACGGCATCAGCCTGGCCCAGATGGGTGGCGCCGATCGCATGGGCAACGTGCTGTTTACCGGTTATTACTCGCCGGTACTGGAGGTGCGTCATCGCCCGGATGCCAAGTACAAGTACCCCATCTATGCCATGCCCAAGTGCGGTGGCCGTTGCCCGAGCCGGGCCGA
This sequence comes from Aeromonas sp. 1HA1, assembly GCF_029237385.1. Lineage (NCBI taxonomy): Bacteria > Pseudomonadati > Pseudomonadota > Gammaproteobacteria > Aeromonadales > Aeromonadaceae > Aeromonas > Aeromonas sp. 1HA1. The sequence goes on along the minus strand of NZ_JAACGC010000014.1, from coordinate 69,949 downwards.
GATCCATCAGGGGGCCCTGGCCAACCGTGGGTTGGAGCTGGGTTACAGCAAATCCCTCATCGACAACTTCCTGATGGATGTACAGGGCTCAGGTTTTGTCCACTACGGCGATGACGATCGGCTGCAATACCTGGGTTACAGCGGCAAGAATGGTCATGGCTACGTGAGTATCGGCCGGGTGTTGATCGACCGGGGTGAGGTGCCCAAGGAGAAGATGTCCATGAAGGCCATCAAGGATTGGGCCAACAGCAAACCGGAGGAGAGCGTCAAGGAGCTGGTGGAGCAGAATCCTTCTTATGTCTTCTTTGAGCGTCGTCCCACCAATGACGTGATTGGGGCGGCCGGCATTCCGTTGCTGCCGCTGGCGGCCGTGGCGGCTGACAAGACCCTGCTGCCGATGGGCACGCCGATCCTGGCTGAAGTCCCCTTGCTCGACAAAGAGGGCAACTGGACCGGCAAACATCAGCTGCGGCTCCTGATCGCGCTGGATGTGGGGGGCGCCGTGAAGAAGGGGCACCTGGATCTCTACCATGGCATGGGTGAGGAGGCCGGTGTGGCCGCCGGTCACTACAAGCACTTTGGCCGGGTCTGGAAGCTGGGCCTGCACCAGGGGCCGACCGCCGCCCCCTGGCTGTGAGTCAAACCAGTTAGCCGCAATAAAAAAGCCGCCGGAGTCAAATCCGGCGGCTTTTTGTTTGGCAACGCGTGTGGTGCTTGCTGCGTCAGCCTTTCCTGATGTCCAGCCGGATGGCCCCGACCGGTTTGCAGCAGCAGGGTAGGCACTCGCCTGGGGAGACGAATGCCAACGGCACATTGGCATAGTGCACCGAGCCTGCCAGCAAGGGCGTGCGGCAGGCGCCGCAATAGCCGCTGCGGCACTGGAACTCCACATGATGGCCGTGGCGCTCCAGGGTCTCCAACACGCTCTCGCCGGGATGGGCGAGCAGGGTACCGTCGCGGGTCTGCACCAGCGGCGCCTGTGTGGCCTCTTGCTGTGTTGCAGGCTGCGGGGCAGTGGCCAGCGTGTTGGTGGCGTCACTCACAGCTCAAAGTCACCGAGATCATTTGCGTGTACTTCGCTGTCGATCAGGTCGACCAGCATATCGGGTAGCTGACTCACAGCTCGAAGTCACCGAGATCGTCGGCATGTACTTCGCTGTCGATCTGGCCGACCAGGTAGGAACTCACTTCCACTTCCTGCGGGGCGACCTGCACGTTGTCAGAGGACAGCCAGGTGTTGATCCAGGGGATCGGGTTTTGCTTGGCGCCGGCAAAGGCTGACTGCAGACCGACCGCACTCATGCGCAGGTTGGTGATGTACTCCACGTACTGGCAGAGGATGTCCTTGTTCAGGCCGATCATGGAACCGTCCTGAAACAGGTACTCGGCCCACTCTTTCTCCTGAATGGCGGCTTCCTTGAAGATCTCGAAGCAGGCCTGCTCGCACTCGGCGGCAATCTCGGCCATCTCGGGGTCGTCCTGGCCAGTGCGCATCAGGTTCAACATGTGCTGGGTGCCGGTCAGGTGCAGCGCTTCGTCGCGGGCGATCATCTTGATGATCTTGGCGTTGCCTTCCATCAGTTCGCGTTCGGCGAAGGCAAAGGAGCAGGCGAAGCTGACGTAGAAGCGGATCGCCTCCAGCGCATTGACGCTCATCAGGCACAGGTAGAGCTTCTTCTTCAGCTCGCGCAGTGTGATGGTGCGCATCTGTCCGGCGACGCTATGGGTCCCTTCACCGTGCAGGTTGTAGAGTGCGGTCGCCTCGATCAGATCGTCGTAGAAGCAGCTGATGGAGCCAGCGCGCTTCAATATCTGCTCGTTGGTGACGATGTCGTCAAACACCTGGGCCGGGGTGTTGACGATATTGCGAATGATGTGGGTGTAGGAGCGCGAGTGGATAGTCTCCGAGAAGGCCCAAGTCTCGATCCAGGTTTCCAGCTCCGGAATGGAGACCAGTGGCAGCAGCGCCACGTTGGGGCTGCGACCCTGGATGGAATCCAGCAGGGTCTGGTACTTCAGGTTGGAGATGAAGATGTGCTGCTCGTGGGGCGGCAGGGCCTGATAGTCGATGCGGTCGTGGGAGACATCGACCTCTTCCGGGCGCCAGAAGAAGGAGAGCTGTTTCTCGATCAGTCGCTCGAACACTTCGTGCTTTTGTTGATCATAACGGGCCACATTGACCGATTGGCCAAAAAACATCGGCTCTTTGAGCTGGTCGTTTTGGGTTTGGCAGAAAGTTGAATAGGCCATGGTTACCAGAATGTATTAAATGGATTAAACAGGAGAGCGGGAGCTTGTCGCTCCCGCCCGGTTGTCAGATCTTGCAATGGCTTATATTTTACAAGCCCCACCGGCACAACCGTCATCTTGCATATCGGCTTGTGCGTCATCCGCACCATCACGGGTGTTGTGATAGTAGAGGGTCTTGAGGCCGTATTTGTAAGCGGTCAGCAGATCCTTGAGCAACTGTTTCATCGGCACCTTGTTGCCTTCAAAACGGGCGGGGTCGTAGTTGGTGTTGGCGGAGATCGCCTGATCCACAAACTTCTGCATGATACCGACCAACTGCAGATAGCCATCGACGCTCGGTTGCTTCCAGAGCAGTTCGTATTGATCTTTCAGGCGATGATACTCGGGCACCACCTGTTTGAGAATACCGTCCTTGGAGGCCTTGACCGATACCAGGCCGCGCGGCGGCTCTATGCCGTTGGTGGCGTTGGAGATCTGGCTGGAGGTCTCGCTTGGCATCAGGGCGGTCAGGGTGGAGTTGCGCAGACCCACAGTGCGGATCTCTTCACGCAAAGTTTCCCAATCCAGGTGCAGCGGCTCGTTGCACAGGTTGTCGAGATCCTTTTTATAGGTATCGATGGGCAAAATGCCCTGGGCATAAGTGGTCTCGTTGAACGCCGGGCAGGGGCCGAACTCGCGGGCCAGCTGCACGGAGGCTTTCAGCAGGTAGAACTGGATCGCCTCGAAGGTGCGGTGCGTCAGCGCCAGACCGGAACCGTCGGAGTAACGGGCGCCGTTTTTGGCCAGGTAGTAGGCGTAGTTGATGACGCCTATCCCCAGGGTACGACGGTTCATGCTGCCTTTCTGGGCAGCCTTGAGCGGGTAATCCTGATAGTCGAGCAGGGCATCCAGGGCACGCACGGCGAGATCGGCCATCTCTTCCAGATCTTCCAGCTTCTCGATGGCGCCGAGGTTGAACGCGGAGAGGGTGCACAGGGCGATCTCGCCCTCTTCGTCATCCACGTTGTTGAGCGGCTTGGTCGGCAGCGCGATTTCGAGGCAGAGGTTAGACTGGCGTACCGGCGCCACGCTCGGATCGAACGGGCTGTGGGTGTTGCAGTGATCCACGTTCTGGATGTAGATGCGACCGGTACCGGCACGCTCCTGCATCATCAGGGAGAAGAGGTCGACCGCCTTGATGGTCTTCTTGCGAATGGCCGGGTCCTGCTCGTACTTGACGTAGAGCGCCTCGAACTTGTCCTGATCGGCGAAGAAGGCATCGTACAGGCCAGGGGCATCGGATGGTGAGAACAAGGTGATGTCGCCGCCCTTGATCAGGCGCTGGTACATCAGTTTGTTGATCTGCACGCCGTAGTCCATGTGACGGACCCGGTTCTCTTCCACGCCACGATTGTTTTTCAGGACCAGCAGGCTTTCCACCTCGGTGTGCCACAGCGGATAGAAGAGGGTGGCCGCCCCGCCGCGCACGCCGCCCTGGGAGCAGCATTTGACCGCAGTCTGGAAGTATTTGTAGAAGGGGATGCAACCGGTGTGGAACGCTTCGCCACCACGGATGGGGCTACCCAGACCACGGATACGGCCAGCGTTGATGCCGATACCGGCGCGCTGGGAGACATAACGCACGATGGCGCTGGCGGTGGCGTTGATGGAATCCAGGCTGTCATCACACTCGATCAGCACGCAGGAGCTGAACTGGCGAGTCGGGGTCCGCACGCCGCTCATGATGGGCGTCGGCAGGGAAATTTTGAAAGTCGAGACTGCATCGTAGAAGCGCTTGATGTAGTCCAGACGGGTATCTTTCGGGTACTTGGAGAAGAGGCAGGCTGCTACCAGGATGTAGAGGAACTGCGGGCTCTCGTAGATCTCGCCGGTGACGCGGTTCTGCACCAGGTACTTGCCTTCCAGCTGCTTGACGGCGGCGTAGGAGAAGTCCATATCACGCCAGTGATCCAGGTGCTCGTTGAGCGCCTCAAATTCGGCCTGGGTGTAGTCGGTCAGCAGGTGCTTGTCATATTTGCCCATGTCTACCAGACGGGCGACGTGTTGGTAGAGATGGGGCGGTTCGAACTGGCCGTAGGCTTTCTTGCGCAGGTGGAAGATGGCCAGACGGGCAGCCATGTACTGGTAATCCGGGCTTTGCTCGGAGATCAGATCAGCAGTGGCCTTGATGACGGTTTCGTGGATATCGGCGGTACGGATACCGTCATAGAACTGGATGTGGGACTTGAGTTCCACCTGGGATACCGACACGTTGTCGAGTCCCTCGGCGGCCCAATCCAGCACGCGGTGAATTTTATCCAGATCGATGGGTTCTTTGTGGCCGTTACGCTTCGTCACAAACAAGTTCATTGGCTGATGACCTTTGTAGTTGATTCCCGAAAAACCATCGCACGGCCTTGACCGCCTGGTCGTGATCGACTGCGGGAGCGGGGGCATGTTGTGCGATGAATCACAAGATATAGTGTTATTTTAAGTTCGAGCTACAAGATAGTGAGGTCTACCCGGCATTGCAATCTGTGGATAAGGCATTAGCTGTGGATAAATTGTGGGTGTTGCGACCCATGTTAGTGGCTGCTCACAGTGAGTGGGTTTTCATGCGTCCGATCCGGTAAATGCAAGCCTGATGATCGAACATGGAAAATTTAAATAACTTTTTTTGCTTGCGAAAACGGGGTGTTTTTACTAGCAAATTCAGTCTGGTTATCCCTTGTGCAGCCTGGGTCAAAAGGTGTCCTGTCCCTGTCGGTTAGCGGTTGCCAAACGGCAAAAATGGGAGATCACTCCTGACCTCCCATCGCATCCTTGCGTACCCGTATGCCCCAGCGGGTGGTGCTCAATTGGATTTCTTTTGGCAACAAAACTGCCTTTATGATCCATCAATGCCTGTGACCAGGCGGATCATGGGGTCAGGCTACCTCGTAACGTAGCCAGTGGTGCAGGGCCTGTACCGTATCGAAGTGCAGATCTGCGCCCCAGTCGGCGGGATCCTCGTCATCGCTCAGATAACCCCAACCCGCGACGGCGGTGCGCATACCGGCGTTGCGGCCCGCTTCGATGTCGCGCACATGATCCCCTACGTAGAGGCAGTGGGCTGCCTCGACCCCTAGCTGGTCGCAGGCGAAGAACATGGGGGCGGGGTCGGGCTTGCGTACCGGCAGGGTATCGGCACTGACCGTCACACCGCAGCTGGCAAGCTCGGGCAAGGCCGCCAGCAGCGGCTCGGTGAGAAAGCCCGGCTTGTTGGTGACTATGCCCCATGGCAGGGCGCGTTCGTCCAGCCATTCAATGAGCTCCAGCATGCCCTCATAGGGACGGGTACCGACACACAGGTGGGCGGCGTAGAAGTCGAGCAGCGCGGCGCGCAGGCGAGTGGCGCCCAGCTCCTCGAGCAGCTCATCGCCAAGCCCGGCCCTGAGTAGCCCGAGCGCCCCGTTGGAGGTGGTCTGGCGAATGATGGCATCAGAGAGCGGGGCAAAGCCTTCGCTCACCAGCACATGGTTGACGGCCGCGCCCAAGTCAGGTGCGGTATCGAGCAAGGTGCCGTCGAGATCAAACAGCACGCAGCGCAGCGGCACCGGGTGAGAGTCGCCCATCAGCCTTGCTCCGGGCGGATGAATTCCACCATGTAGTTGACGTCGACGTTCTTGCCGAGTTTGAACTGGCCGGTCAGCGGCGAATAGTGTACGCCGCTCATGTCCCGCACCAACAGACCCGCCGCTTCACCCATGCGGCACAGTTCGGCGGGGGTGATGAATTTTTTGTGATCATGGGTGCCCTTGGGGATCATCTTCATCAGGTATTCGGCCCCCAGGATCATCATCAGATAGGCTTTCGGGTTGCGGTTGATGGTGGAGATGAACACCCGTCCGCCGGGGCGTACCAGGGTGGCGATGGCGCGCAGCACTGAAGCCGGATCCGGCACGTGCTCCAGCATCTCCATGCAGGTGACCACGTCATACTGGCCAGGGGCCTGGCCGGCATGCTCCTCCGCCGTCATCTGCTGGTATTGGAGCTCCACGCCCTGCTCGAGGGCGTGCAGGCGGGCGACGCCGAGCGGCTCCTTGCCCATGTCGATGCCCATCACGCGAGCGCCCCGACGGGCCATGCTCTCGGAGAGGATGCCGCCCCCGCAGCCGATGTCGAGGACCTGCTTGCCAAACAGGCCGCCGCTCTTGTCGGTGATCCAGTCAAGGCGCACCGGATTGATTTGATGCAGTGGCTTGAACTCGCCCTCCATGTCCCACCAGCGGGAGGCGATGGCTTCAAATTTGGCGATTTCTGTCAGATCGACATTGGCATCACTATTCATTTTTTGATGATCCTGTGGCAGGGCGCGCAGGTAGCAAGACTTGGGCGCAATCTATTGTCCTGGCGGGCATTATAACGGACACATTTTGTCACACCAGCCCGACTTGTTATCCGGATTTGTGGCTTAAGGTATTTGGCTCAGTGTGTTACCATGGCGCGCTGTTTAAGCCAAAGAACAACTAATTAGGGATTAAGGCTTTCTATGAGCGATCTGGCCAGAGAGATCACGCCGATCAACATCGAAGAAGAGCTCAAGAGTTCCTATCTTGATTACGCCATGAGCGTGATCGTAGGACGAGCTCTGCCGGATGTGCGTGATGGCTTGAAACCGGTTCACCGCCGCGTTCTGTTTGCTATGAACGAGTTGGGGAACGACTGGAACAAGCCCTATAAAAAATCGGCCCGTGTGGTCGGTGACGTAATCGGTAAATACCACCCGCACGGCGACAGTGCCGTGTATGACACCATCGTCCGCTTGGCGCAGGATTTCTCCATGCGCTACATGCTGGTCGATGGTCAGGGCAACTTCGGTTCGGTCGACGGCGACAGCGCCGCCGCCATGCGTTACACCGAAGTGCGGATGGCCCGCATCTCCCACGAGCTGCTGGCCGATCTGGACAAAGAGACCGTGGACTGGGTGCCCAACTATGATGGCACCGAGATGATCCCGGCTGTCATGCCCACCAAGGTGCCCAACCTGCTGGTCAACGGCTCATCCGGTATCGCGGTGGGCATGGCGACCAACATTCCTCCTCACAACCTCACCGAGATAGTCAACGGCTGTCTGGCGCTGATCGAAAATAGCGATCTCACCATCGATGAGTTGATGACCTATATCACAGGGCCTGATTTCCCCACTGGCGCCATCATCAATGGTCGCGCCGGCATAGTGCAGGCTTACCGCACCGGTCGCGGCTCCGTCTATGTGCGCGCCAAGGCCGAAGTGGAAGTGGACGACAAGACCCATCGCGAGACCATCCTGGTTCACGAGCTGCCTTATCAGGTGAACAAGGCGCGGCTGATCGAGAAGATCGCCGAGCTGGTCAAAGAGAAGAAAGTCGAGGGCATCAGTGCCCTGCGCGATGAGTCCGACAAGGACGGCATGCGCATCGTTATCGAGATCAAACGTGGCGAGTCTGGCGAGATTGTGCTGAACAATCTCTACAAGCACACCCAGCTGCAGACCACGTTCGGCATCAACATGGTGGCGCTCGATAACAACCAGCCCAAGGTGATGAACCTTAAAGACATCCTGGATGCGTTCCTGCTGCACCGCCGTGAAGTGGTGACTCGCCGGACCGTGTTCGAACTGCGCAAGGCGCGGGATCGGGCCCACATCCTGGAAGGTCTGGCGGTCGCACTGGCCAACATAGACCCCATCATCGAGCTGATCCGTCACTCCGACACCTCTGCCGACGCCAAAGCCAAGCTTGTAGCTCGGGGATGGGATCTCGGCAACGTGGCCGGCATGCTGGAAAAAGCAGGCGACGACGCGGCCCGTCCGGAGTGGCTGGAGCCGGAGTTCGGCATCCGTGAAGGTCAATACTTCCTGACCGAACAGCAGGCCCAGGCCATCCTGGATCTGCGTCTGCACAAGCTGACCGGCCTCGAGCACGGGAAGATCCTGGAAGAGTATCAATCTCTGCTGGATCTGATCGCCGAGCTGCTGTTCATCCTGGCAAGCCCGGAACGGCTGATGGAAGTGATCCGCGATGAACTGCTGGCCGTGCGCGAGCAGTATGGCGACGAGCGCCGCACCGAGATCAGCGCCTCCAGTGCCGAGATCAACATCGAAGATCTGATCACCCCGGAAGACGTGGTCGTGACCCTGTCTCACCAGGGTTATGTGAAGTATCAGCCGCTCTCCGACTACGAGGCCCAGCGCCGCGGTGGTCGTGGCAAGTCGGCCACCCGGATCAAGGAAGAGGACTTTGTGGAACGTCTGCTGGTGGCCAACACCCACGACACCATTTTGTGCTTCTCCACCCGTGGCAAGGTCTACTGGCTCAAGGTGTATCAGCTGCCGGAGGCGTCCCGTGGCGCCCGTGGTCGTCCGATCATCAACTTGCTGCCGCTGGAAGAGGGCGAGCGCATCACCGCCATCCTGCCGGTGAAAGAGTACGCTGACGACAAGTATGTCTTCTTCGCCACCGCTGACGGTACCGTGAAGAAAACCAGCCTGTCTGCGTTCAGCCGTCCGCTCTCCTCCGGTATTCGTGCCATCAACCTCAAAGAGGGCGATGAGCTGATCGGGGTGGACATCACAGATGGCAGCAACGAGATCATGTTGTTCTCCGATGCGGGCAAGGTGGTTCGCTTTGCAGAAGGTAGCGGCCGTGCCGATGCCGCCGATGCCGATGTCAGCGATGAGGTCGACGGGGATGACGAGAGTGTCATTGACGCCGGTAACGACGACGATGGCAGCGACAACGGCGAAGGCACCGAAAGCAAGGGTACCTTCAAGGGCGTGCGTCCCATGGGTCGTACCGCCGGTGGGGTACGTGGTATCCGCCTGCTCAATGGTGACAAGGTGGTTTCCCTGATCGTCCCCCGTGGCGAGGGTGCCATCCTGACCGCCACCGAGAACGGTTACGGCAAGCGTACCGCGCTGACCGAGTACCCGACCAAGAGCCGTGGTACCCAGGGCGTTCGCTCCATCAAGGTGGACGAGCGTAACGGCAAGGTGATCGATGCGATCCAGGTCGAAGATACCGACCAGATCATGCTGATCACCAATGGCGGTACCCTGGTCCGTACTCGCGTTGCCGAGGTGAGTGTCATTGGCCGTAACACCGGCGGTGTGCGTCTGATCCGTACCGGTGAAGACGAGACCGTGGTTGGCCTGCAGCGTATCGCGGAGAGCGACGAAGAAGAGAACGACATCGTGGCCGTTGACGGTGAGGTGTCCGAAGGCACCGATATCGCGCCAGATGCCGCAGGATCCACTGATGGGTCTACTGAAGAGGGTGCCGCGAGCGACGAATAATCGCCTGTTTGCCTTCATGAAAAAGAGCGACCCTTTGGGTCGCTCTTTTTGTTGCTGCCGTTTGCCCCAGATGGTGAGCGCCCACAGGTCTGATGGATCAGCCTGATCCTGTTGCTGTACGCGTCGCTGATCACTTGCACCGCGAGCATTGCCGTACTCCTCCTTAATGTCGTTGTCCCCAATTCATCATGCTTGCGTCATCCCCCTGTCATGGGATGAGGCCAAGCTACCCCTGTCGCACTTAACAGACGGCGATGCGTAGCCATCAAACAGGAGCACCTTATGACTAGCTGGGTAATGTGGGAGATCTGGTGGAGCCGGGTATGGGGCGAACATCAACCAGCATCGCTGACAGAGGAGTATGAGGACGAAGTGGCCCATGAGCCATCACGACTGCCAGCCGAATTGATCGCGCAGGGCAAGGCCACGCACTCGCCTCGGCCAAGGGGGTGAGGCCCTGCTCGTCGGCAGGGTTTGTGGTGGCCGGCGAAGAGGGCGTTGTGAGCGCGGTTGACTTGTCGGGGCGATCAGAACAGCCGCAGTTGGTCGCCCGGGCGAATGAAGCCGTCCCGCCGCAGTTGAAGATGGCGCTGGCCCAAGCCCAAGCGCTTGCTGATGAGCCGAAAGCGCTGGGCGAGCAAGTCGGCAAACTGGCCTTCACCGCGCATGCGGGCGCCAAAGGCGGGGCTGTTGAGTCCGCCATCCCGACTGGCCCGTAACTGGTTCAGGATGGCCTCCTTCTGGCCGGGGTAATGCTCATCCAGCCAGTCGCTGAACAGGGTGGTCAGCTCGTGGGGCAATCGCAGCAGTATGTAATCGGCGCAGTGGGCACCGGCCTCGGCCGCCGCCTTGATGATCTGTTCCAGCTCAGGCTCGTTGAGGCGCGGGATCATGGGCGCGGCCAGCACGCCGACCGGTACCCCGGCCTGTGCCAGCTTCTCGATCACCTTGAGCCGACCCGTGCCTGTGCTCGCCCTGGGTTCCAGCTGTCGCCGCAGGGTTTCATTTAATGTCGTCACCGACACCATCACCTGGCAGAGCCCCTCCCGGCCCAGCGCGGCCAGCAGATCGAGGTCGCGCAATATCATGGCGCTCTTGGTGATGATGCCGACCGGATGGCGATGGGCCAGCATCACTTCCAGCAATTGGCGGGTGAGGCGATAGTGATGCTCGATGGGCTGGTAAGGATCCGTATTGGCGCCCAGCACTATGGTCTGTGGCTGATAGGTTGGCTTGGCAAACTCCCGGCGCAACAGCTCGGCGGCGTTGAGCTTGGCAAACAGTCTGGTCTCGAAGTCGAGACCGGGGGAGAGCTCCAGGTAGGCGTGACTGGGTCTGGCATAGCAGTAGATGCAGCCATGCTCACAGCCCTGATAGGGGTTGATGGAGCGGCCAAAGGGCACATCCGGTGAGCGGTTGTAGCTGATGATGCTCCTGGCCTGAGTCTCGCGAACCTCGGTCTGGGGGGCTGAGGTGTTGAACGCCGGTTCCCACTCGGTTTGCTGCCAGCCATCGTCGACGGCCTCGACCAGCGGGCCACTGAAACGATGCTCGATATTGTGGGTGCTGCCTCGTCCTGCCATCACATCATGCCAACACTGTTTATATATACAGTTATCTTGCAAGTGAGCGCATCGAAATACAAGCCCCTGTTTAGTAATCGTTGCCTGAAACGGCATGGCAAATGGATCTCTTGCTTGATCCCGTCGCTACATTTCGTTTACATAGACAAAGTGCGAACTGGATCACGGAAATCATCATGAAACCCATTGTCTCCCGCTGGCTGTTTATCGGTGTGCTTGGCCTGGTCATCTGGCGGCTGATCCCGCTCTCCACCGAGCAGGCGCTGGCATCGGCCAACCGGGCCTGGCGTAGCGGCCAGTTCGAGACGGCGACAAAGATTTGGCAACCGCTGGCCGAGCAGGGGCTCCCTCGTGCACAGGCGTTGATGGGGTGGAGCCACGAAGTGGGGCAGGGCACAGATCAGGACATGGGTCTGGCCATCAGCCTCTATCGCCAGTCGGCGCAGGCGGGCGATGCCTTCGGCCAGTACCGGCTGGCGGAGGTCTATCTGCGCGGCGCCGGGGTGAAGCGGGATCTGCGGCAGGCATTTCACTGGATGGAGCTGGCGGCCCGCAACGGTGACGTGCCCGCCATGCTCAAAGTTGGCGTGCTGCACCTGATGGGAGTGAGTGGTCGGGTCGATCTGCCTCAGGCCAAGCAGTGGCTCTATCAGGCGGCGCAAAAGGGTAACAAGCTTGCATTGAAGGTGTTGGAGGAGCTCGCACTGGCCGAGGAGGGGAGCAGTAGCTTCAATTTCAACTGGCAACCCCTGCTTGGTGGCTAACTGGCAAGCGCCTCATTTGGTTGTAGAAAATCTCATCAAACCCGATACACCCCCGACTACTTCTGGTAGCATGGTTCGGTTTTTGGTTTGCCTTGTGCCGTTAAGCAAGCTGTTTGCGGCGCTGGGCGCCTCTGCAAAGTGCTGTAGAGAGCCAGAACATCACCCTTTTTGAATGCTTTTTCCATCCCGCATGTGCCCTTTGGTAGGGGGCACCACTGTATAAGGAAACACACAATGCCAATCATTACTCTGCCTGACGGCAGCCAACGTCAATTTGCCCACTCCGTTTCCGTCATGGACGTGGCCGCGGACATAGGTCCGGGTCTTGCCAAGGCGTGCATTGCCGGTCGGGTAAACGGTGAACTGGTGGATGCCTGCGAGCTGATCGAAGCCGATGCTTCCCTGGCCATCATCACCGCCAAAGACGAAGAAGGTCTGGACATACTGCGCCACTCCTGTGCTCACCTGCTGGGTCATGCCATCAAGCAACTTTGGCCCCAGACCAAGATGGCCATTGGTCCCGTCATCGATAACGGTTTCTACTACGACGTTGATCTGGATCGCACCCTGACCGACGACGATCTGGCTGCCCTGGAAGAGCGCATGCTGGCGCTGGCCGCCAAGGATTACGACGTCATCAAGAAGAGAGTCTCCTGGCAGGAAGCACGCGACGTGTTCGACGCCCGTGGCGAGTCTTACAAGGTCGAGATCCTGGATCAGAATATTGCCCGTGATGATAAGCCCGGTCTCTATCATCACGAAGAGTACGTCGACATGTGTCGTGGCCCGCACGTGCCCAACATGCGTCACTGCCACCACTTCAAGTTGCAGAAGATGTCCGGCGCCTACTGGCGTGGCGATTCCAACAACAAGATGCTGCAGCGCATATACGGTACGGCTTGGGCTGACAAGAAGCAGCTCAAAGGCTACCTGCAGCGTCTGGAAGAGGCGTCCAAGCGCGACCACCGCAAGATAGGCAAGCAGCTCGACTTGTATCACATGCAGGAAGAAGCGCCTGGCATGGTGTTCTGGCACAACGATGGCTGGACCATCTTCCGTGAGCTGGAAACCTTCATCCGTGGCAAGCTCAAAGAGTACGACTATCAGGAAGTGAAGGGTCCCTTCATGATGGACAGGGTGCTGTGGGAGCGTTCAGGTCACTGGGAGAAGTATGCCCAGGCCATGTTCACCACCCAGTCCGAAAACCGCGAATACGCCATCAAGCCGATGAACTGCCCAGGTCATGTGCAGATCTTCAACCAGGGTCTGAAGTCTTACCGCGATCTGCCGCTGCGCATGGCCGAGTTCGGCTCCTGCCACCGCAACGAGCCGTCCGGTTCCCTGCACGGTCTGATGCGGGTGCGTGGTTTTACCCAGGATGACGCTCACATCTTCTGTACCGAAGAGCAGATCATGGAAGAGGTGTCCGCCTGTATCCGTATGGTCTATGACGTCTACGGCACCTTTGGCTTTGAAAATATCGTGGTCAAGCTCTCGACTCGTCCCGAGCAGCGTATTGGCTCCGATGAAGCCTGGGATCGCGCAGAGGCCGCCTTGGCCGAAGCTCTGGTGCTGAACGGCCTGAAGTACGATTTGCAGCCGGGTGAGGGCGCCTTCTACGGTCCCAAGATCGAATTTACCCTGCATGATTGCCTTGATCGTGCTTGGCAGTGTGGTACCGTGCAGCTCGACTTTGCCCTGCCTGGACGTCTGGGTGCCACTTATGTGGGTGAAGACAACGAACGCCACGTACCGGTGATGATCCACCGGGCCATTCTGGGTTCACTCGAGCGTTTCATCGGTATTCTGACCGAAGAGTACGCCGGTCTGTTCCCGACTTGGTTGGCTCCGACTCAGGCTGTGGTCATGAATATCACAGATAATCAGGCCGATTATGCGGTAAAAGTAGCCAAAGCATTGAATGATGCGGGTCTTCGCGCAAAAGCGGACTTGAGAAATGAGAAGATTGGCTTTAAAATCCGCGAGCATACTTTGAAGCGAGTACCTTTCATGCTGGTCTGCGGCGATAAAGAAGTTGAAGCCGGTAAGATTGCAGTACGGACTCGTAAAGGGGCTGACCTGGGCACTTATCCTGTTGAAGAGCTAGTGGCTCTGTTGACCCAGGAAGTTCAGACCCGCGGACAAAAGAAAGTGGAGGAATAAGCTATAAAAGGCGGAAAAAAACTGGGCAAGCAACCGCAAGCCCGCGCTCACCGGATCAATACCGAGATTCGTCTGAAAGAAGTTCGTCTCACTGGTATTGACGGAGAGCCTTTGGGTGTCGTCGAGATCCATGATGCACTGAACTTGGCCCTTGAGGCTGGAGTAGATCTGGTCGAGATCAGCCCTAACGCTGAACCGCCCGTTTGCCGGATCATGGATTACGGCAAATTCCTCTACGAAAAGAGCAAAACAACCAAAGAACAGAAGAAAAAGCAGAAAGTCGTCCAGGTCAAGGAAATCAAATTCCGTCCTGGCACTGACGAAGGCGACTATCAGGTAAAACTACGCAACCTGGTTCGCTTTCTGGAAGACGGGGACAAGGCTAAGGTCACCCTGCGCTTCCGTGGTCGTGAAATGGCCCACCAGGATCTTGGTATCAAGGTTCTGGAGCGCGTCAAAAACGATCTGGAAGAGTTGGCCGTAGTAGAGTCGTTCCCGAAAGTCGAAGGCCGTCAAGCAGTGATGGTCCTCGCACCTAAGAAGAAATCTTAAGGCCCACAAGAAATTGACTCATGGGTTCGCCCATGAGTCGGTTCGCCTTGCGATTTTGTTGTCACTCACAATGCGGAGTATGAAATGCCGAAGATGAAAACCAACCGGGGTGCTGCAAAGCGCTTCAAGAAGACTGGCTCGGGTCGCTTCAAGTGCAAGCACAACCACCTGCGTCACATCCTGACCAAGAAGAGCAGTAAGCGTAAGCGCAAGCTGGGGCCGAAGTTCATGGTTTCTGCTGCCGACCACAAACGTGTTGTCGCTTGTCTGCCGTACGCATAAGGGGGATGTGAAAAATGCCAAGAGTTAAACGTGGTGTGACTGCTCGCGCTCGTCACAAGAAAGTAATGAAAGCCGCCAAAGGTTACTACGGCGCCCGTTCCCGAGTTTACCGCGTAGCGGTACAAGCGGTAACCAAAGCTGGTCAGTATGCCTATCGTGACCGTCGCCAGAAAAAGCGTCAGTTCCGTCAGCTGTGGATTGCGCGTATCAACGCTGCAGCCCGTCAGAATGGTCTGTCCTACAGCCGTCTGATCAACGGTCTGAAGAAGGCTTCTATCGAGATCGATCGCAAGATCCTGTCCGATATCGCCGTTCACGACAAGTTGGCTTTCACCGCCCTAGTTGAAAAGGCTAAAGCAGCGCTGGTTTAATCCGGTCCTGTTATGAAAGATAAAAGGAGGCTTCGGCCTCCTTTTTTGTTGCTCGTCTTTTGCTGCCCGTCATTCTTCTATCCTGTTGTTGTGCTCACCCAGTGTGCTTCATCCCTGCAACAAGTGCCCTCATATGCCAACAAACTAGTGTTCTTTCCCAATATTTAATGCAAGTAGGGGGCAGGATAGGCTGCTTACCCGATAACAAAATGATTTCTAGGGAGAAAAGCCCACCATAACTATGGTCAGCCAAGGGGCTTTTTTTGTATTATTCTCCTCTTGACCTTATTTAGCCTAACAGGCTCCTGTTTCGGGAGTGGTGACGAGGAAGACATGCAACAGCTTGAAGAAGTAGTCGGCCAGGCCAAGGCCGAGATTGAGGGCGTCAATGACGTTGCGACCCTTGACGAGATCCGGGTCAAATATCTGGGTAAAAAGGGCTTTTTTACCGAGAAGATGAAGACATTGGGCACCTTGTCCGCCGAAGAGCGTCCCGCTGCGGGGGCCGTGATCAACCAGGCCAAGCAGCAGGTTCAGGATGCGTTGAACGAGCGTCGTGAGACCCTCGAAGTGGCTGTTCTGAACCAGAAGCTGGCAGCCGAGACCATCGACATCAGCCTGCCGGGCCGTCGCATCGAGAACGGTGGTCTGCACCCAGTGACTCGCACTGTCGAGCGCATCGAACGCCTGTTTGGCGAGATGGGTTTCAAAGTGGAGCGCGGTCCCGAGATTGAAGATGGCTTCCACAACTTCGATGCGCTGAACATTCCGGCTCACCACCCGGCGCGTACCGATCATGATACCTTCTACTTCAATCCCGATCTGATGCTGCGTACCCACACCTCCGGTGTGCAGATCCGCACCATGCAGCAGCAACAGCCGCCGATCCGCATCATCGCGCCGGGCCGCGTCTATCGTAACGACTACGACATGACTCACACCCCGATGTTCCATCAGGTTGAAGGCCTGCTGGTTGACGAGCATGCCAGCTTTACTGAGCTGAAGGGCATTCTGCACGACTTCCTGCGCAACTACTTCGAGGAAGACTTGACCATTCGCTTCCGTCCTTCCTATTTCCCGTTCACCGAGCCGAGCGCTGAAGTGGACGTGATGGGCAAGAACGGTAAGTGGCTGGAAGTGCTGGGCTGCGGCATGGTGCACCCGAACGTACTGCGTTCGGTCGGTATTGATCCGGAAAAATACTCCGGCTTTGCCTTCGGCATGGGCGTTGAGCGCCTGACCATGCTGCGTTACGGGGTCAACGACCTGCGTGCCTTCTTCGAAAACGATCTGCGCTTCCTCAAGCAGTTCAAGTAAGGGCGAGAGAACATGAAATTCAGTAAATCCTGGGTGATGGAGTGGGTCCGCACCGAGTTGAGTGACAATGCACTGGCTGAGCAGATCACCATGGCCGGTCTGGAAGTGGACGCCGTAGAAGCGGTGGCTGGCCAGTTCAACAATGTGGTCGTGGGTGAGGTGGTTGAGTGTGCCCAGCATCCGGACGCCGACAAGCTGCGGGTGACCAAGGTCAACGTGGGCGAGGCCGAGCTGCTGGATATCGTCTGTGGCGCGCCGAACTGCCGCGCCGGCCTGAAAGTATGCGTGGCCAAAGTAGGGGCGACCCTGCCGGGTGATTTCACCATCAAGAAAGCCAAGCTGCGTGGCCAGCCGTCCCACGGCATGCTCTGCTCTTTCAGTGAGCTGGGTATCGACGTCGAAGCTGATGGCATCATCGAGCTGCCGGCCGATGCCCCCATTGGCACCGATATTCGCGACTACCTCGATCTTAATGATGTGAGCATCGACGTGGACCTGACCCCGAACCGTGCCGACTGCCTCGGCATCGCGGGTCTGGCCCGTGAAATCGGCGTGCTCAACAGTGTGGATGTGGTCGAGCCGACCTGGGCGCCGGCTGTTGCCACCTGTGATGCGACCTTCCCGATCCGGGTTGAAGCGCCGGCAGATTGCCCCCGTTATCTGGGTCGCGTCATCAAGGGGCTGAACTTGCAGGCCCAGAGCCCGCTCTGGATGCAAGAGAAGCTGCGCCGTGGCGGTATTCGCTCCATCGACGCCATTGTCGACATCACTAACTACCTGCTGCTGGAATACGGTCAGCCGATGCACGCCTTCGATCTGGCTACCCTGGAAGGGGAACTGGTGGTGCGTCGTGCCCACGCCGATGAGCCGATGACCCTGCTCGATGGCAACGAAGTGAAGCTCAAAGAGACTACCCTGGTGATTGCCGATGCCAAAGGCCCTGCCTGCATGGCCGGTATCTTCGGTGGCAACCGCACCGGTGTATCCGAGACCACCACCGACATCCTGCTGGAGTGCGCCTTCTTCGCGCCGCTCTCCATCACCGGCCGTGCCCGTGCCTACGGTCTGCACACCGACTCATCCCATCGCTTCGAGCGCGGGGTTGATCCGGAGCTGCAAGCCAAAGTGATGGACAGAGCCACCCGTCTGCTGCTGGATATCTGCGGCGGCGAAGCGGGTCCGGTCATCGAGGTCAAATCCGATGCCCATCTGCCGAAAGCGGCACCCATCAAGCTGCGTCGCAGCAAGCTCGACAAGGTGATCGGTATCAGCGTGGCTGATGCTCAGGTGGTCGAGATCCTCACCCGCCTCGGCATGCAGGTCACTGTGGATGCTGACGGTTGGACTGCGCTGGCACCCTCCTGGCGTTTCGATATCGCCATCGAGGAAGACCTCATTGAGGAAGTGGCTCGCATCTACGGCTACAACAACATCCCGAACCTCAAACCGGCCGCCTCTCTGGCGATGGTTGAGCAGGCAGAAGGGCAGGTGACCTTGAAGCGGGTCCGTGATCTGCTGGTTGACCGCGGTTTCCAGGAAGCGATCACCTACAGCTTCGTCGATCCCAAGACCCAGCAAACCCTGTTCCCGCAGAGCGATGCTATCATGCTGCCTAACCCGATTTCGGTCGAGATGTCCGCCATGCGCGTCTCTCTGTTCCCGGGTCTGGTACAGGCAGTGGTCTACAACCAGAACCGTCAGCAGCCGCGCGTGCGCCTGTTCGAGCAGGGTCTGCGTTTCATCAAGGATGAAAGCGCCGAGAATGGCATCCGTCAGGAGCCGATGCTGGCAGGTATCATCATTGGCAACCAGAGCGACGAGCACTGGGACATCAAGAGCCGCGCCGCCGACTTCTTTGATTTGAAAGGAGACTTGGAAGCGATACTGGATCTCACCGCCGAAGGGGCCACCTTTAGCTTCGAGCGTACCGAGCACAGCGCCCTGCATCCGGGCCAGAGCGCAGCCATCTTGCGTAATGGCGAGGTCATCGGCCATATCGGCGTGATCCACCCGAGCCTCGAGAAGACGCTGGGTCTCAAGAGCCGCGCCGTCATGTTTGAACTGGAGCTGGACAAGCTGACGCCTGCCAAGGTGCCGGTTGCAACCGAGGTCTCTCGCTTCCCTGCCAACCGTCGCGATATCGCAGTGGTGGTCGACGTTGCGGTTCTGGCTAGCGATGTCCTTGCAGTAATTAAAAAAGTTGGCGGAAATCAGGTAGTTGGAATAAACTTGTTTGACGTATACCAGGGTGCTGGTATGGCAGAGGACAAGAAGAGCCTGGCCATCAGTCTTGTATTGCAAGACACCCAGCGCACCCTGGAGGAGAAAGAGATTGCCGAGACCGTAGACAATGTCGTGCGGGCCCTTGGTGAAGAGTTGAATGCATCCTTGAGGGATTGATCTATGGCGCTTACCAAAGCCGACATTGCAGAGCACCTGTTCACCCAGCTGGGGATGAGCAAGCGTGAAGCCAAAGATATGGTGGAAGCCTTCTTTGAGGAAATCAGACAGGCGCTAGAGCGTGGTGAACAAGTCAAGATTTCAGGCTTCGGTAACTTTGACCTTCGTGAGAAGAATCAGCGTCCCGGACGCAACCCCAAAACGGGCGAGGATATTCCTATCAGCGCTCGTCGTGTGGTGACCTTCCGGCCTGGCCAGAAGCTCAAGGCCAGGGTAGAAAATGTTGAACCCAACGAGTGATAAAAAGCCAGGCAACCGCCTGGCTTTTACTTTTTCATGATAAAAAACCACCTTTTACTCACACTGCTGCTGGCAATGCCGGTGCAGGCTATGACCTTACCCCTGTCGCCGGCCACCCAGGCCTATACCGACGCACTCAAGCCGCTGACCATCTGCTATCCGGCCCTAATCCTGCCACCCTATCTCGAAGAGTCGGGGGGCTTGCTGATCGATCAGCTGGAGCGGCTGGCCGAGCAGCTGCCGGTGCCATTGCTGCACGAAAAATTGCCAAACTGGTCCGCCGTGCAGCAGGAGCTGCTAGCGGGACGCTGTGATCTCATCCCGTATGTCGGCTCTTCACGACAGGTATTGCCTGGCATGGCCCTGAGCCGCGCCCTGCTGGAGGCCGAATCCGCCATTGTCTATCGCGGTGAGCTGGAACGCGGCACCTTTCTGGTATCGCCCGTCAGGCAGGCAAGCGAGGTGCTCAAGTCGCTCTATCCCCATGCAACCCAGTTGGCCCTGACCGATGTTGACAACTGGCATGCGGCGTTGGTGGCAGGCAAGGGGACTGCCTATCTCGGTGACTACCTGCAACTGCGTTACCTGATGCGCGAATACCCGGATGAGGGATTGCGGTTGCGCCGGCTGCGCAACGATGAGCTGGTGATCAGCTATCGCCTTATGATGCGGGACAAACCGGAGCTCAGGGAGCTAGTCGACACGGCGATCCGCTACATGCCCCCCGGTAGCCTCTACAAGGATCTGGGTCGCTATCTAGAACAGGGAGAGCAGGACATCAACCCACTGTACTTCACCGATGAAGAACAGGCCTTGCTGGTCGGCACCTCCCGTACCATCAAGCTGGTGGTGAATCCTGCGTTTATGCCTTATAGCGGCATCGACGAGCAGGGGCAGCTAACGGGCTGGAGCGCCGATGTGCTGCGCCGGATTAGCCTGCAGACCGGACTGAACTTTCATGTGGTGCCAGCCCGGGACAAGGAGGAGGCCCTGGTCAAGCTGCGCAGTGGCGAGGCGGATATGATGGCGGGCCTGCTGGAGACCCCGGCCCTGACCCGCGAGTTCGACTTTACCCGCATCATGGTCGTGAGTCGTTACGCTCTGGTCATCCGCAAGTCCCAGTCGTTCGAACGACTGGAAGCACTCAAGGGGGCGGTGGTGGTGCCTGCCAGCCTCTATGATCCCGACATGCTTGCACATTTTGGCCAACATGAGTGGCGCAAGAGCGAGACGATTGAGTCTGGCATTGCGAAGGTGAGGGCAGGCAAAGCCGATGCCATGCTGGCCGAGCTGTACCAGCTGCAATATCCGCTGCGCAACAACCAGTTGGATGGCCTGGACATCAAGGAGTTGCCGATCCGCTTCGGGCTTGGCTTTGCCATAGCCTCCCGCAGCCCCAAACTGGTTGGGGTGATGGAGCAGAGCCTGATGACCCTCACCGGCAGGCAGAATGATCAACTCAACCAGCGCTGGCAGCGGCTGGTGCTGACCCCGCAGGCGGGGGTCAGTTACGGTATCTGGCTGGGCTCCATATTACTGGCGCTACTGATCAGCACCAGCATCATCTGGCTGATCTGGCGCTCCCGCCAGCAGCTGGCGCGGGAGGTGAGTCAGCGTCAGGAGATGGAACAAACCCTGGCGCTGGAGAGCCAGTTCAGGGAGTCCCTGTTCCAGGGGCTGCCGGTCCCCGTCTTCCTGCGGAACAATCAGGGTGAGATCATCAAGCGCAACAAGCAGGCCAAACGGCTGGAGGCCCGTTATCTGACCGAACTCAGCCTGCCATCGTCCCAGTTACAGGGGACGGAAGGGACCCTGTCCCTCGGGGATCAGGTGTTCTCCTACGCGCAGATCCCGCTGCAGCTGGGCAAGCCGACACAGGCAGGGGATCTGATCGCGCTGTCCGATATCAGCGCCCTGCGTGAGCGCACCCGTTTACTGCACCAGGCCGAGCGTCGCCTGCGAGCCCTCACCAATACAGTGCCCGGGGCCGTCATTCAGTTCATCCTGCAGCAGGGCAGCATAACGCAGGTCGAGTTCATCAGCCGCGGCAGTTACGAGCTGTTGGGGTTGGCCAGTCAGCAGATCCGCCGCGATCCCGACATCGTGCTCAGCCGGCTGTTGCATCAGGACAGGCGCGAGATGCGGATGCCCATGCTGGTCATGTTGCAGTCAGGGCAACCCTTCTCCTATGCGCTGCGTTATGCCCATCCGGGCAAAGGAACGCGGTGGTTGCAGTTCTATGGCCGGGGTCGCAGCCAGCCGGAAGGGGGGGGGCGCGTTTACGGCGTGGTGCAGGATGTGACCGCCCGAGTCGAGCAGGAGCATGCCCTGCAAGCCTCCCACGAGCGGGCCGAGCAAGCTGTGTTGGCCAAGGGGCGCTTTCTCGCGGCGGTGAGCCATGAGATCCGTACCCCCATGAATGCCATTCTGGGGCTGCTGGAGTGGCTCGATCAAACCCCCTTATCGGCAGAGCAGCGCTCTGCGCTCTCCCATGTGAGACAGGCGGGGGACGAGCTGCTCGGCTTGCTCAACGATGTGCTCGATTTCAGTCGCAACGAGAACCGGCAGCTGGGGCTCTCTCTCCAGCCGACCGATCTGGTGGACTTGTGTGAGCATATAGCGGCGGTGCACTGGTCCAAGGCCCGCTCCAAACGGTTGCAACTGCGACTGGATATCGATCATCACTTGCCCGCACAGGTTGAGCTGGATCCCCATAGGGTGCAGCAGGTGCTGCATAATCTGCTCGCCAACGCCATCAAGTTCAGCCCTGCCGGTGAGGTGGTGCTGTGGGCCCGGCGTGAAGAGAACTGCCTGCTGTGTGGGGTTGATGATGAAGGGCCAGGCATCAGTGACGATCTGTTGCCTCGTCTGTTCCTGCCATTCGAGCAGGGAGGAGAGGAGGGTCAGCCCAGAGCTCAGGGCACCGGACTGGGGCTGGCTATCAGCCATCAGCTGATGGAGCAGATGGGCGGCGAGATCCGGGTCGAGCCGCGTCCCCTCGGGGGTAGCCGTTTCACCTGTACCTTGCCGTTGGTGTTGCTGCATGAGGCGCCGCGCTGGCAACCGAAAGTGGCCTGCGTCAATATCCAGTTGAACGATACGGAGCGTGCTTATCTCATGCCCTGGCTTGGCGAGCTCGGCCTGAGCGAGGATCCCACCGGTCCCCTGTTGCGCGCCGCCGACGATGATCAGGGACTGCGTTACTGGGACTGGCAGGGCGAACCCTGGGTCCCAGGCGCTGTGGTCAGCTTGTTGCAGCCCAGGCTGGTGTCCTCTGCTCAGGAGGAGATGAGTCTGCCGGGACAGGGGATGCGGGTGCTGCTGGTCGAAGATCACGAGGTAAATCGGGTGTTGATCAGCATGCAGCTGACCCAGCTGGGGGCCCAGGTACTGAGTGCGGCCAATGGCCAGCTGGCGCTCGACATTTTGCAGCACGAGACGGTGGATCTGGTGCTGACCGATCTGCAGATGCCAGTGATGGATGGTGCCCAGCTATGTCAGCAGTTGCGTGACTCGGTGCGCTGGCAGCATCTGCCAACCTACGTGATCACCGCCGATCTCAGCGAGCAGGCGGCCCAGCGATTGGCCAGTTGCGGTTGCCGGGGACATCTGGACAAGCCCCTGCTACTCAAGGACTTGGCCAACTTGCTGCGCAGCCTGCCGACGTCAGGTGACACAGTCCCGCCCCCGCTCAAGGCATCAGACGAGGATCTGGCGTCGGAATGGCCGGCACAGGCGCTGCCGCTGCTGAGCGCTGAACTTGTCACCCTCTATCTGGAGGCCACTCGCCAAGATCTGGCCGACATTGATCACTACATCACACAAGGGGATGAGATGGCGCTCGATGCAGCTTTACACAAGGTGAAGGGGGCCGCCAAAATGGTCGGGGCCACCCCGCTGATCCAGGTGATTGAGCAGTGGAAACAAGACCCACGGCAACCCCTGATATCCCCACTGCGGCACGCTCTGGATGAGGTCTGCCGGCGATTAGGTGAGAGAGTCTGACATGATCATCACAGATGAAGAGTTATTGGTGTTACTGGATTCGGAAGGAACACAAGAGCGTTTCTTCTATCCCGTGACCATCTATGCGCTGGATGGGATTGCCTATCGGGCGGCCCAGGCGGTCAGCCTGCCCGAGTTTGCGACCCTGCGTCGCACCAGGCCAGACGCCTGCTGGCACTGGGAGGGGGTGTTTGCCGCCGGTGCCATCGCCCTGTTTGACCCAGCCTCGCACGCTGGCGCCGACTATCTGCCGCAACTGGTGGCGCAGGGTGAGGGCATCTATCGGCTCTCGGATGACTGGCTAGCGGGCGTGCATCACCGTTATCAGCAGTGGCGGCAGTGGCTGGCCGGGACACAGATCTTGTTGCTGGAGGATCACCCATTTCAGGGTGCTCACATTC
Source organism: Aeromonas sp. 1HA1 (assembly GCF_029237385.1). NCBI lineage: Bacteria > Pseudomonadati > Pseudomonadota > Gammaproteobacteria > Aeromonadales > Aeromonadaceae > Aeromonas > Aeromonas sp. 1HA1. Next base: position 46,267 of record NZ_JAACGC010000014.1, on the reverse strand, counting down.
AGCAAGAGATCCAGGGGTTGGGACTCTCCTGTCAATGGGTGCAGGATGGCAATGCCTGTATCCAGGTGCTGGCGGAGGGGAAGGTCACACTGCTCATCAGCGATCTCAGTCTGGTGGAGCAGGATGCCATCAGCCTGTTGATGAGCCAGCCCCAGTACCGGCAAAGCGGCCTGCCCATTATCTTGCTGTCTGCGCATGACCAGACCCTGATCGACGGTGCCCGGCGCCTGTTGCATGACGCCGGTTTCAACGTGGTGGCGGCCCTGGCCAAGCCCCTGTTGACTGACGATCTGCTGCGCTTGCTAAAGGTGTTTTACCTAGGGCCCCAGCGGCAACAGCGGCTCAGTGGCCAGCGTCGCCCCATTCGTACCTGGCAGGGGGCGGAGAAGGGGCTGCTGGGGCTTATCTCGGATCCCCCCTCCAAGTTGCCCGTCTGGTTGGCGGTGACCGGCTTGCCACCACGCTGGGAGTTGGTGCGGGAGTGGTTGGGCAAGCAGGGGCGAGACGCCAGTGAGCTGACCCTGGTCATTCACCGCCGTGACCACCTGCTCAGTCAGGCGGATCGGTTTGCCCTGGTGCTACAGGCGAGTCTGGCCGGGGCCAGGCTCGCCTTGCTGCTCGACAATGATCAGCATATGCCGTTCGATCTGCTGGAACGTATTCCCCTGCAGCACCTGCTGCTGGGACAGAGCCTGCTGCCCGGGCTGGAGGCCATGACGCCGGACTCCCTGCTCGGGCGTTTCATCAACCGCGCCAGGGAGCTCGGCATCGCCCTCTATCTGGATGACCCCTTCAACCTGCTCGATAACGAGCTGTGGCGCGATCGCGGCATGACGGGGCGCTGGTAACCTGTGCCCCGCTACTTGTGTTGGCCTCCCGCTAAAGCGCGCTTGCGCCACAGCCTGGCTGGCTGGCTGCATCCCACCTCGCGGGCATCCTTGCCCCTGATGATGGAAGTGGGGGGCATCCCCTGCCGGTTGCAAGAGCTGGCGGGGGCTGATCCCGAGTGTATCAAGGCGGCTTATGAAGCACTGAGCGAGCAGAGCATTTACTTGCGCTTCATGCGGGCCAAACAGTCCCCCACCGCCGATCAGCTCGCTTTTTTTCTCGATTATCCCAGAGCGCCCCAGATAGGCTTGCTACTCACCGATGGTCTGGGGCGGCCGCTGGCCCAGGCCCAGTCCATCCGGCGGCGGCTGCACCCGGATCGAGCCGAGTTCTCCTGCCTGGTGGCGGATCACTTCCAGCACAGGGGGGCGGGCAGGCGCATCTTGTTGGCACTGGCACTGCTGGCGCGCGCCGAAGGCATTCGTGAATGGACGGCAGAGGTGCTGGCCCAGAATCGCCCCATGCTGGCACTCCTGCGTGGGCTGGGGCTGCCGCTCACCCTGGTGACGGGGCGGGAGCTGGTGTTTGTTCGGCTTGATCTGAGCGTGCTTGATACCCTGTGACGCGGGTATCCTCATAAGACCAAGGGCGAATAGGCCTGTTTTTCACCCTGTGCTAAGGTCAGCCTTGTATGCGGTCAGAGGAAAATCATCATGGTGCAGTCAGCTAAACACATCGTCATCCTTACCGGCGCCGGGATCTCTGCTGAATCCGGCATCAAGACCTTCCGTGCCTGCGACGGTTTGTGGGAAGAGCACAGGGTGGAGGATGTGGCGACCCCGGAAGGGTACGCGCGGGATCCCGCCCTGGTACAAGGCTTCTACAACGCGCGCCGCCATCAGTTGCAACAGCCGCAGATCCACCCCAACCCGGCCCACTATGCGCTGGCTCGCCTCGAGCGCCTGCTGCCGGGCACAGTCACCCTGGTGACCCAGAATATCGACAACCTGCACGAGAGTGCGGGCAGCAATAACCTCATCCACATGCACGGGGAGCTGCTCAAGGCCCGTTGTCCCGAGTCGGGCCAGGTGATCGAGTGGCGTGGCGATCTGCATCAGGATGAGCTCTGCTCCTGCTGCCAGTTTCCTCAGCCATTGCGCCCGCACGTGGTCTGGTTTGGCGAAATGCCGCTCGGGCTGGATCGCATCTACGGCGCGTTGGCCCAGTGCGATCTCTTCATTTCCATCGGCACCTCGGGGGCCGTCTATCCCGCCGCCGGTTTTGTTCATGAGGCGGGTTTGAATGGTGCTCACACCATAGAGCTTAACCTCGAGCCGAGCGAGGTGGGCAGCCAGTTTGACGAGAAGCGCTACGGACCGGCGTCCTTGCTGGTGCCCGCCTTCGTTGACGAGCTGCTGCAACATTGTGGTGTGCATCAACCCAAACAGATCGATGGTCACAACTGGATGGAGATGCGCGGTTCCTGAGCTACTGTGTCATGCCACCGCTGCAATGACCTGGTGAAATCGCCACACTGGCAACCCAAACGTGGGACTTTTTTGGCACAAATAGTCATATAACCTGCTGCTGGAACCGTTGTTGTACGCTTGGCACCGGGTGCGCAGTGAGCTGCAGGCCTTATTGGCTGCGATAAAAAGGGCGAATCAGGGGTTAATGCCAGTAAATTAAGCATTTTTGTGACTGAATATTCGAAATTTCGAATAACAGGAGCGGTACCATGGTTAATGGCTGACACCTTTGCCCTGACTGGCATCCAATAAAAAGAGGGAGGCATCATGCTTCCCTCACTCTTTAGCCTTATACCTCGCGGGTTGGGAATCAAACTCTCTTAACGGCCTTGCGTTAGACCCAGGGGAGACCTTTTGCATGCTGTGTTTAGAAAATCAGGGGGCGGGGAAGGGGGCGCAGGATTGTCTGATCACCAGGTCAGGATCGACAGTGATCAGGTGATTGTCCACCCTTACCCCGTTGATCCGCGCTAGCAGCCGGGTGACGGCGAGGCGTCCCAGCTCCTCTTTGGGCTGATTGATGGTAGTGAGCGGTGGCGAGAGGTATTGCGCCAGCGCCACGTTGTCATAGCCGACGATGGAGATATCCTGCGGTATGTTCAATCCCGCCTGATGGGCGGCGCTGATGGCTCCCATGGCCATCATGTCGTTGAAGATGAAGAGGGCGCTCGGCCGTTTGGGCTGGGCCAGCAGCCGCTGCATGGCACTGAAACCACTGGCGCAATCAAAGTCCCCTTCCTGGATCCACTCCTGATTGACCGTGAGACCCGCCTCCTGCAACGCCTGTTCAAAACCTGCCTGCCGCTGGTTGGCGGGGGCGCGGCTGTGGGGGCCCGTAATGCAGCCGATGTCGGTATGGCCCAGTTCAATCAGATGGCGGGTGGCCAGATAGCCGCCGCGATGGGAGTTGTCGGCGATAAGATCCACGTCCTTGCTCTCCATGCCCCAGTCCATCACCACCACCGGCAGGTTCTTGAGCCAGTCGAGCTGGTTGAACACCTCTTGCTGCCCCTCGCTGCACATGATCAGCAGGCCGTCGACCCGCTTGCGCAGCATCATCTTGAGGTAGGAAAGCGCCGTCTCGGCCTGACCTTCGGTGTTGCCCAGCATCAGGTTGTAGCCCTGTTCGAAGCAGTAGCGCTCCACCCCGCGCACTACCTCGGCGAAGAAGGGGTTGCTGGAGGTGGTGACCAGCATCCCGATGCTGTTGGTCTCTTTCACCTTGAGGCTGCGGGCCACCAGGCTGGGGGCGTAGTTGAGATCGCGCATGGCGGCAAAGACCCGCTCCCGGGTCTCCTCGGCCACGAAGCGGGTTTCGTTGATGACGTGGGAGACGGTGGTGGTAGAGACACCGGCCAGCGCCGCCACCTCCTTGATGTTGGCCATCAGTGCCCCTGCGCAGTCTGGGCAAGCAGGAAGGCGTCGACTTCACCCTTCTCCGGGATCGAGCTCTGGGCCCCGAAGCGGGTCACGGAGAGGGCTGCCGCACCATGGGCAAAGCGCACAGCTGCCTTGAAATCGGCTCCGGCCAGCTCGGCAGCCAGCAGGGCGCCGTTAAAGGTGTCGCCTGCGGCCGTGGTGTCTACCGCCTCGACCCGAAAGCCCTGGATGAGTTGTTGCTGTTGCGCGTTGCTGCAATAGACCCCTTGCGATCCCAGGGTGATCATCACATCGCTTATTCCCATCTGGTGGAAGCGGGCAGCCGCCTCGTGGGCGCTGGCCTCGTCGCACACCTTGACGCCGGTCAGCAGCTCGGCTTCGGTCTGGTTGGGGGTGATGAGATCCACCAGCGCCAGCAGGTCGCTCGAGAGCGGGCGGGCGGGTGCCGGGTTGAGCACTACCCGGGTGCCGTGGGCGCGGGCCAGACGGGCCGCTTCGAATACGCTCTCGAGCGGCACTTCCAGTTGCAACAGCAGGGTATGAGCGTCGGCAATCAGGACTTCGTGGCGCTTCACTATGGCAGGGGAGAGGGCACCGTTGGCTTCGGCGGAGATGCCTATGCTGTTCTCCCCCTCATCGCTCACATAGATGATGGCGATACCGGTGGGCAGGGTGTCGTCGAGCTCAACGGCACTGACGTCGATGCCATCCTGGGCAAAACCAGCTTTCATCTGGCGGCCGATGGCGTCATCACCGATGCGAGCAATAAAGGAGACGGGGGCGCCGAGGCGTGCGGCGGCGACCGCCTGATTGGCCCCCTTGCCACCGGGGACGACTTGATAGCTGTGGCCGGTCAGAGTTTCACCCGGGCGGGGGAAGTGAGGAACGCGCAGTACATGGTCTGCATTGACACTGCCCAGAACAACGAGACGATTCATTATTATCACCCTTGATTTGGAACATCTTGGCTTGAGTGGGCCCAAGCCAAGTTGCACGGTTAATCGAAGACCGGGGGCAAAGGGGGGAGGCGAACCTCCCCCGTCACCTTACTTGCTGACCACTTGCAGCGGTACCGGGATGGATTTTTCTACCGGTTGACCCTTGAGCACCTTGTCGGCGGTCTCGACGCCAATAGCACCGATCAGGGCTGGTTGCTGGGCCACGGTGGCGGCCAGTTTACCTCTGGCCACGGCGGCCTTGCCATCGTCAGTGCCGTCGAAGCCGACGATCATCACCTCTTTACCGGCGGCTTGCACGGCGCGGATGGCACCCAATGCCATTTCGTCGTTTTGGGCGAACACAGCCTGTACGGTCGGGTGGGCCGCCAGCAGGTTTTCCATCACGTTCAGACCCTTGGTGCGATCAAAGTCGGCCGGCTGGGAAGCGAGAACCTGCAGCTTGTTGGCGGCCACGGCCAGGGCGAAACCTTCGCCACGATCACGGGCGGCGGAGGTACCGGCGATCCCCTCGAGTTGAATGACCTTGGCACCGGCACCCAGTTTCTGGGTAATGAAGTCGCCAGCCAGCTTGCCGCCAGCTACGTTGTCGGAGGCAATGTGGGCCTTGACCTCACCCTGCGCCGCGCCACGGTCCAGGGTCAGCACCGGAATGTTGGCCTTGTTGGCCAGGCGGATGGCGTTGCCCACGGCCTCGGAGTCGGTCGGGTTGATCAGGATGGCATTGACCTTGCGCACGGTGAGATCTTCCATGTTGGAGAGCTCCTTGGCCGGATCATTCTGGGAGTCCAGCACCACCAGTTGGTAGCCAAGCTCCTTGGCCTTGGCTTCAGCCCCCTCTTTCATGGTGACGAAGAAGGGGTTGTTAAGGGTGGAAACTACCATGGCCAGGGTGTGATCGGCGGCCTGGGCTGTGCCCAGCACGGACATGATGGCGGCAGCGAGCAGGGTATTGAGCTTTTTCATCATTTCATTCCTTGTGTGTGCTTACTTGCTTTTGTTATCGATCATCACGGCGAGCAAAATCACGCTGGCCTTGGCGATCATCTGGTAATAGGACGAGACGTCGAGCAGGTTGAGGGCGTTGTTAAGGAAGCCGATGATGAGTGCCCCGATCAGGGTTCCCATGATGCGACCCTTGCCACCCATCAGACTGGTGCCACCCAGCACCACGGCGGCGATGGCATCCAGCTCGTAACCCATGCCTGCAGTCGGCTGGGCCGAGGAGAGGCGGGAGGTAACGATGAGCCCGGCCAGTGCCGACAACATACCGCACAAACCATACACCGCCAGTTTCACCCTGGCCACATTGATGCCGGAGAGGCGGGTGGCCGATTCGTTGCCGCCCAGGGCGTAGATGTAACGGCCGAGGCGAGTGTGGTTGAGCATGAACCAGGCTAGCAGGAAGACGATGGCCATCAGCCAGATGGGCACTGGCAGACCGAACAGGTAACCGGTACCGAGCCAGGCGAAGTGATCGGCACCCTCACTGAAGCCGGTGGAGATGGGGCGCCCTTCGGTATAGACCATGGTCACGCCGCGCAGGGCGGTCATGGTGACCAGTGTGGCGATGAAAGCTTGCACCTTGCCTTTGGCAATGATGAGGCCGCTGACGCCGCCCAGCAGGGCTCCTGCTCCCAGAGTGAGGGGCACCACCAACGCGATGGGCAGCTCCATGGCGACCATGGTGGCTGCCAGCGCGCCGCACAGGGCCAGCACAGATCCGACCGAGAGATCGATACCGGCGGTGAGGATGACCAGCGTCATGCCGACCGCCATGATGGCGTTGACCGAGGTCTGGCGTAGTATGTTGAGCAGGTTGTCGGCGGTGAAGAAGTTGGGGCTTAAGGCCGAGACCACGCCGATCAGCACCAGCAGGGCGACCAGGGATTTGTTCTCGATCCACCAGGCCTTGCTCATGATGCCGCGGCGGGAAAGGGGTTGGGTTGTCATTGGGATGCCTCTTGCTCTGCTTGCCACTGTTTACCGACTGCCGCCGCCATCAGTTTCTCCTGATTGGCGTCACGGGTGTTGAACTCTGCGCTGATGCGCCCTTCGTGCATCACCATGATGCGATCGCTCATGCCGAGCACTTCCGGCATTTCGGAGGAGACCAGGATGATGCTCATCCCCTCCTTCTTGAACTGGTTGATGAGCTGATAGATCTCCTTCTTGGCACCCACGTCGACGCCGCGGGTCGGCTCGTCCAGGATCAACACCTTGGGCCGGGTCAGCAGCCCCTTGGCGATAGCGACCTTCTGCTGGTTGCCGCCGGAGAGCAGTTTTATCAGCTGATCCTGACTCGGGGTCTTGATATTGAACAGGCGCACATAGTCGCTCACCGCCTGGCGTTCGGCCTTGCCGTCAATCTTGCCGTGGCTGATGAACTCGCCAAGGGCACAGAGACTCATGTTTTCGCGCACCGAGAGCTCCAGCACCAGCCCATCGCCCTTGCGATCTTCGGAGATATAGGCGATGCCCGCAGCCAGCCCATCGGCCGGGCTGCGGGGGACCAGGGCGTGACCGTCAACTTCCACTTCACCGGCGCTGATGGGGCTGGCACCGTAGATGAGCTTCATCAGCTCGGTGCGCCCTGAGCCCATCAGGCCGCTAAAGCCCAAAATTTCCCCCTGATGCAGGGAGAAGCTCACCCCGCGCACACCGGGACCGGCCAGTGCTTTCACTTGCAGGCTGACGGGGCCAAGCTCGCGCGCAAGGCGCGGATACTGCTCTTCCAGCCGCCGACCCACCATCATCTCGATGATCTTGTCTTCATCGAGATCGCTTACCGCCTTCTCGCCGATCCACTTGCCGTCGCGCAGCACGGTGACCCGATCGCAGATCTGGAAGATCTCTTTGAGGCGGTGGGAGATGTAGACGATGCCGCAACCCTGCTGGCGCAGCTCGCGGATCACCACAAACAGCTGCTCGGTTTCGGTGTCGGTCAGCGCATCGGTCGGTTCATCCATGATGATGACGCTGGCATCGAACGACAGTGCCTTGGCGATTTCCACCATCTGCTGTTCGCCAATCGACAGATCCCCAAGCCTTGTATCCGGCCCGTGCTTGACGCCGAGTCGGCCCAGCAGGCTGCTGGCGCGCTCGCGCAACTGCGGGTGATCGATGTTGCCAAAACGGGTACGGGGTTCGCGGCCGAGGAAGATGTTGGCGGCAATCGACAGTTCCGGCAGCAGGTTCAGCTCCTGGTGGATGATGCTGATCCCCTGATCCTGGGAGTCGCGGGGGCCCTTGAAATGGACCGGCTGGCCACGATAACTGACGCTGCCCGCATCGGCCTGATAGATGCCGGTCAGCACCTTCATCAGGGTGGATTTGCCAGCGCCATTTTCGCCGAGCAGGGCCATCACTTGACCGGGATAGACCCGCAGACCCGCTTCGTCGAGGGCGCGCACACCGGGGAAGGTCTTGACGATCCCGGTGAGCTCCAGAATGGGAGAAAGGGGCGAGGAGGAGGTTGTGCTCATTTGCAGCTTCCTTGACGAGGCTTAAAACGCCACACCGGCGCAGAGAATAATATTAGCGTAGGGGGTGACCTCGCCGCTGCGCACGATCGCCTTGCTCTGACGGGAGCGGGTCTTGAACGCCTCGTGCAGGCAGTATTCGATGGTGATGGGCTTGCCTTGGGCCGCGGCGTGCGCCTCTATCTGCTCGACCAGTGCCTGATGGGCGGCGGGGCTGATCTGCTTGATCTCGCTCGCCATGATCACCTTCTCCACCACCAGATCGGTGAGCAGGGCGGTCAGCACGGTTGCAAGGCTGGGGGTGCCCGCCATCAGCGCCAGATCGATCCGCTCAGGGCCTGCCGGAATGGGCAAGCCTGCATCGCAGACCGTGATCTCGTCGGTGTGGCCCAGCTTTGCCACCAGTGCGCTCAGGGGAGCATTGAGCAATACGCCTCGTTTCATACAGCACCTCGGCAGACTCGCGTCCGCATATCTGATGTTCATCCAGGCAACCGGTTACGCAACCGGTTGCGTCATGTGAAAAAGATAGGCCCTAAGGCGCGATCGATCCACTGTGAGAGGGTAGAAATGTGAAAACGATCTCAATGCAGAGGATAGGGAAGGGGAAAAGGGTGCCAGACAGAGCACTTGCACCCACAGGTCGCGGGATCAGAGGGCTTGCTGCACACCGGGGCGTGCCCGCATCTGTTGATAGTGGGTCGCTACCTTGGGGAACTCGCCGATGGCCACGCCATCGCGCATGTGTTTGCGGCACCTTCTAGCATCCAACACTCATCGCAGCGGCGGGCCAAGGCAGAGAGGTCACCCCCACGACTGCCCCCGACGGCTGATGCAGATGGGAAGCATCATACTGGCGTGGTGATCAGATCCGGACGGAAGCTGTGTTGGCTGCGATGACGGCCCCTTATGAAATCAAAGACTTTTTGGCCAGCAGATAAGGGGAAAAACGGCTACGCATGCCGGGTCAAATCGCTATAATGTGCTCCCTGAATAGTGATTTCTCTGATGTTGGATAGTCAATTGAGTAATAAAATGCGGATCGGTGGTTCCCTCGAACAGTCCCTGAGTCAGGGATATCGTCTCGACCTCAAGGGGGTATTGCAAGAGAGTTGGCAACAGACGCGGCGCACCGGTTTCGGCCTGCTGCTGGCCATCGTCGGTGTCACAGCCATCTGGATATTGCTGAGCAATACCCTGCTGGCCCCCCACCTCAATCAGGAGGGGGGAATGGACATAGCCCTGGTGCTGAGCCTGCTTATCACCATCATGATGTCGCCCATGACCTCGTCCCTCGACATGCTGGGATTGCAGCAGTCGGTCGGTGTGCGTGCCCGCCCGAGCCAGGTTTTCGATTTCTTTCGCCACTTCCTGCGTCTCGGCAGCCTGAGTCTGCTCGGCAGTATGCTCACCAGCCTGTTTGGCCCCCTGTTTGAACTGGTGGGCCTGCCGGTGGTGCTGGCCTTCATCCCGTCTGCGTTGATCGGCATGGGATTGGTATTCTCGGTGCCGCTGGTGCTGGAGCGCGGCTTGTCGCCGGTGCAGGCCATTCTGGTGTCGCTCAAGCTGTTTGCCCGCGGCTGGCCCAGCATAGTGTTGCTGCACGGTGCCATGCTGGTACTGTTTTTCCTGGCGCTGATCCCCATGGGATTGGGCCTTATCTGGGTTGCCCCCCTCTACTTCAACTGCAAGGGGATCCTCTATCGGGATCTGTGCGGGGTCGCGGTCGAAGTGACGGAAGTGAGCGAAGGCCCCGATCATTTCAATGCCTAGCGAGTCTGAGGCCAGACGATGGCAAAGGCATATTTCAGCGCATCATGAGTGCGCAATGCAAAAGGATGGCATATGAAGAGGACTCGACTTGGCGCGGCGGCAGGCTTGCTGCTGTTGCCCACCCTGGGGTTGGCGCAGCCTTCACTGGATCTGCAGTACAGCACCTTCTACAGCCAGATGAAGACCTTCGCCAAGGGGGAGTTTGGTCACGCCAGGCTGGGCTTTTACCTGACCGATCAGCAAAATGGCCAGCGCTGCCTGCTCACCTCGGCTCGGGTCTCGACCCTGGATCGGGACGTGGCCGCCGAGGTGACGGTAGACAGCGAGCTGCGGCTGCCCTACGACGACGATCTCAATCTGGACAAGGCGACCGTGGTGGTGGGGTTGACCGACGAACACACGGCCTGCGATCTGTCAGTGCAAGTGATGGCCGATGTGCAGCCCGTGTCAGGCAGCCAGTGGGATCTCATGGTGGCTGAGGTGGTCAGGCGTCAGCAGGATATGCAAGCCCTGTTGAGTAAGCTGGCTGGCATGGTCGGCAAGTATTTCCTGCCCGAGATGGCGGGCGTGCGGGTGACTCTGATACAGCCGACTGGCACCGCCTATCTCGTCGACGGTGCCCGCCAGCAACCACTCTCCTGGCAAGGGGGGCAGCTGCTGCTCAGCAACGCGCAACTGGCAGATTTCGCCGCGGGCACGCTGCAACTGCAGGGTGACATACTGCGGTTGACCCCCTGGCTGCACAAGGAGTGAGCCAGCCGCTTGCCAGTGAGTTAAAAAAAGGAGCGCCAAGCGCTCCTTTTTTGTTGCTGCGGGCGTGTGTCTATCGTGCTTAGCGCACTTCAATCACATCCAGCATGTCCATCTCGTCGATGTCCAGCAGCGGCGCCTTGGGCAGTTCAGGCGGATCAAACGCCTTGTCACCGCCATCAATGATGCCGGAGTCACGGTTGATGCTCTTGAAGTCGAACAGTTTGTGATCGAGCAGGTGGCTCGGGATCACGTCCTGAATGGCGGTGAACATGGTCTCGATCCGGCCGGGGAAGCGGCGATCCCAATCCTGCATCATCTGCTTGATGGCCTGACGCTGCAGGTTCTCCTGCGAGCCGCACAGGTTGCAGGGGATGATGGGGAAGGCCTTGACCTCGGCATAGCGTACCAGGTCTTTCTCCTTGCAGTAGGCCAGCGGGCGGATCACCACGTTCTTGCCATCATCGCTCACCAGCTTGGGCGGCATGGATTTGAGCTTGCCACCGTAGAACATGTTGAGGAACAGGGTCTCCAGTATGTCGTCCCTGTGATGGCCGAGGGCTATCTTGGTGCAACCCAGTTCCTGGGCGGTGCGATAGAGAATGCCACGGCGCAGACGGGAGCAGAGGGCGCAGGTGGTCTTGCCTTCCGGCACCTTGTCCTTGACGATGGAATAGGTGTCTTCCTCGACGATCTTGAAGTCAACGCCCAGGGTGGTCAGGTACTCTGGCAGCACATGTTCGGGGAAACCGGGTTGTTTCTGATCCAGGTTGACGGCCACCAGATCAAAATGGATGGGGGCGCTTGCCTTCAGGCTCATCAGGATGTCGAGCATGGCGAAGCTGTCCTTGCCACCGGACAGGCACACCATGATCTTGTCGCCCTCTTCAATCATGTTGAAGTCGGCAATGGCCTGACCTACGTTGCGCCGCAGGCGCTTCTGCAGTTTGTTGAAACTGTATTTATCTTTGGCGTTCAGCTCTTCTAGCATGCTCGTAAAACCCGGGACACAAATAAGCGCGTTATTATAGCCATGTCCCGGGGGAGGGCAAGATGCCAGGATGAAAGGCGTCTTATGATTGACTGCGCCGGCGGTCTACCGGGCTGCTGTAATCGGCGGGTTTGAGGATCAGCATGTCGCAGGCGAGACGATCCACCACATGTTCGGCGGTATTACCGAGCAAGGCGGCAGAGAGGCCAGTGCGACCGACGCAGCCCATGATCATCAGAGTGGCCTGCAGGCTATCGGCCAGATCGGGCAACACCTCTTCCGGGAGACCTTCCGCCACCCGAGTCCACAGATGACTGATCCCATATTTGTCGGCATGGCTCAGCAGCAGGCTTTCATGGTGCTTGCGAATGGCATCGTTATAGGCGTTGGGATCGAACTCGGGCAGCTCGATGGCTACGTTGACCGGGGTGCCGGGATAGGTGTTGACCAAGTAGAGGTTGGAGCCGAGCAGCTCGGCGATGGCGATCCCTTCCTCCGTGATCCGCTCGTTCAGCAGTTTCTGCTCCTGATCGTCACTGGAACAATTGATGGCAGCTATGATGTTGCCGCCCCGTTGCCAGTGGCCCTCCTTGACCAGCAGGACGGGACAGGGACACTTGCGCAGCAGGTGCCAATCGGTCGGAGTGAAGATGAAGGTTTGCAGAAACGAGTGATGGTGAGTCGCCTTGACCACCAGATCGTGGCGGTTCTCCAGCACTTCCTGAATGATGCATTCGAAGGGACGATTGTGCCAGACCACCTTGATTTCGCAGTCCAGCCCCTTGGCACGGTAGGGTGTCAGAATATCGTCGAGCCATTCACGGCGCTGGGCGATCACGCCGTGGCGCATCTCTTCCCGTTCGTCCACCGACAGCATGGCGGTCATCTCGTACGAGAAGTCGTAAATGGTGAGCAACAGGGTCAGTTGAGCGCCTTCATCCAGCTCAGCCACCTTGACCGCACGTTCGAGGGCAATTTGCCGCTCTTCTTCCGGGTTGATAACGACCAGGATTTTTCGGTACTTGACCATGTTCTCCTCCTCCTTGGCAAAAATACCAATTATGGCAGACCTTTAGCCATTACAGCTTAGCTCAGGAGGAGGGAAGGAGACGTGTGCCGGATCAAAATTCAGCGTAAACCGATCCGGCAACAAAGGGAGATTAACCGCTGGGAGGACGGGTGGCGCCAGCCATGATACCGAGGGCCACATTATCCAGCACGGTAATGTACTTGCCCTTGACGCTGATGAGCTCGGACTTTTGGAAGCGGCCAAGCAAACGGCTGATGGTCTCGACGGTGAGGCCGAGGTAGTTGCCAATATCACCGCGGGTCATTGAGAGGCGAAACTCCTTGGCGGAGAAGCCACGCTCGGAGAAACGCACCGACAGATTGTGCAGGAAGGCGGCGAGGCGCTCTTCGGCATTTTTCTTGGAGAGCAGCAGTATCATCTCCTGATCGCCCATGATCTCGTTGCTCATCAGTCGCATGATCTGCTGACGTAACTTGGGCATCTTGCCGGAGAGCTCGTCGAGCACGTCGAACGGGATCTCGCACACCATGGCCGTTTCCAGCGCCTGGGCGAAGGAGGGATGGGCATGCTTATGAATAGCATCGAAACCAACCAGATCACCGGCGAGGTGGAAGGCGGTGATCTGCTCATCGCCTTGTTCCGTGATGGTGTATGACTTGATGGTCCCGGAACGGATCGCGTAGAGCGATTTCAGCTCATCGCCTGCTTTGAACAGCTCCTCACCCTTCTGGATCGGCTTCTTTCGCTCAATGATGCTGTCGAGCTGATCGAGTTCGCTGTCGTTCAGGGTGAAGGGAATGCAGAGCTGGCTGATGCTGCAATCCTGGCAATGAATTGCACAGCCACCGCTCTGAATACGTCTGCCAGGTTTCTTTTCCGGGATCATAGGCTCATACGAATAATTGATTTATATCAAACAAGTTTACCATCAACTCATCCGTTTTGGATAGGGTTTCAAAAGGACGCAATCCCTATCCAGAGCGTATGAAGCCCATACGCGATGAGCAAAACAGCGCCGCCCTGGCGCAAACTGCGCAGTGTCAACCAGTAGCGCAGGCGGTCTGCCAGCCCCCCCAGTGCAAACAGTGTCGGCAGGGTCCCTATACCGAAACTGAGCATGATGAGTGCACCGCTACCGGCGGAACCCGCCGCCGCACTCCAGGTCAGCATGGAGTAGACCAGGCCACAGGGCAGCCAGCCCCACACCATACCAAAGGGAAAGGCCTGCCAGGCCGAGGTGAAGGGGAGAAACTTGCCCGCCAGCGGTTTGATGTGAGGCCAGAGTCGGGCGCCGATGCGCTCAAGCAGCAATATGCCCTGCCACCAGCCGGCGAGGTAGAGACCGAGCGCTATCATCAAGAGCGCGGCCACCAGCCGCAAGCCGGCGATAGCGTGCTTGCCTGCACCCAGTTCGCTGGTCGTGGCCAGCAGGCCTCCCACCAGAGCTCCGGCTAACACATAGCTGAGGATCCGGCCCAGGTTGTAGTTGAGCAGGTAACCGAGCCGGCCCCAGAAGTGCTGCTGCTCGGGGGGGATGGCCATGGAGAGAGCGGCCGAGACGCCGCCACACATGCCGATGCAGTGGCCTGAACCCGCCAGCCCCACCAGCAGGGCCCCGATAAGATCAAGGCTGGCGGTCATCGGATGTATGCTCGCTGGTTTTCTGGGCGGGGCAGTCTTCATCGAACAGGATATTGGAGCCCTGGCGGTCGAGATCTTCAAACTGTTCGGAGCGAATGGCCCAGAAGAAGAGGGCGCCGGCGATGATGACAAACAGGATGGCGATGGGGATCAGGACGAAGATGATGTTCATGGTGCAAGCCTTGCGATGAGAGTGGTCATGGTATATCCGTTGGTGGCCTGGGACCCGGCGAGCCCGGCAAACGCGGGCTCCTTTTTATCGTGTGTTTATCGTGCGAATGCATGCGCCCATGGCTCAGCGATTGAGCCGCATGGAGTTGGTGACCACGATGAGGGAGCTCAGAGACATGCCCGCCGCCGCCACATAGGGTGGCAACCAGCCGCTGGCCGCGAGCGGTAGCACCAGCAGGTTGTAGCCAATGGACCAGGCGAAGTTCTCCTGGATGATCTTGCGGGTGCGAATGGCCAGGGTGCGCGCTTCCAGCAGGCGGGAGAGATCGTCGGCCAGCAGTATGGCATCGGCGCTGTTCTTGGCCAGATCCGTGCCGCCTGCCATGGCGAAGGAGGCGTGGGCACCGGCCAGCACGGGGGCATCGTTGATGCCATCCCCCACCATGATGTTGATATCGCCGCGGGCCTCATGTTCCTTGAGATAGGCCAGCTTGCCATCCGGCGTGACCCCTTTTACCAGTTCATCGACCCCGAGTTCGCGGGCCACCTCGTCGGCCTGGGCCGAGCTGTCACCCGTGAGTATGGTGGTCTGCAGACCGGCGGCCTTGAAAGCCTGGATCAGCGCCCTGGCATCCGGGCGCAATGTATCTGCCAGGATGAAACGGGCCAGCAGCCTGGATTCATCGGCCAGATAGATGGCAAGGCCCTGACTGGCCGTCTGCCCGGCGGGCAGGGATAGCCAGCGTGCGCTGCCGATACGGTAATGTTGGCCTGCGATCTTGCCCTGAATGCCGTGACCTATGACGGGCATCACCTCGCTTGCCGCCAGCAACACAGCTTCGTCCGCCGCCTTGCTGCGAAAGGCGCGAGCGATGGGATGTTCTGAGTAGGCTTCCAGCGCGCGGGCGATGGAGAGGCACTGGGCCTCGCTCAGCTCGGCCAGCGCCGTGGTGCTGATCAGGCTGATGTTGCCTGTGGTCAGGGTGCCTGTTTTGTCCATCACGATCCGGTTAGCCTTGGTCAGCACGTCCAGCACATGGCCACGGCGCAGCAGAATGCCGTTGCGGGTCAGATTGGCGGTGGCCGAAGTGAGCGCAGTCGGCGTGGCCAGCGACAGGGCGCAGGGGCAGGTGGCAACCAGCACGGCCAGGGTGACCCAGAAGGCCTGCTCCGGCTGATGGAAGTGCCAGAAGGTCCAGACCGCAGCGGCAATGATCAGCAGCACCAGAATAAAGTGGCGCGACAGCTGATCCGCCATCTGTGCGATGGCCGGTTTGTCATCGAGGGCATGATCCTGCAGTCGCATGATCTGGGCGATGCGCGACTCCTCGATACGGTGGCTGACCCGGATCTGGAGCGGTGCATCCGTGTTGATGGTACCGGCATAAACGCTGTCACCCACCTGCTTGAGCAGCGGCAACTGTTCACCGGTCAGCATGGATTCATTAAGACTGGCCTGTCCCTCGACGATGAGACCATCGGCCGGCAGGGTGGCGCCGGCCAGTACCCGTATCCTGTCTCCCACCTGCAGCATCTTGGCGGCTACCTCATGCTCGCCATCTTCATCGATGCGCGTGGCCATGATGGGCACCAGCCGCGCCAGGTTGGAGCTGGACTCGGATGCCTTGCGCCGGGCCCGTAACTCCAGAAAACGTCCCAGCAGCAAGAAGAAGACGAACATGGTGATGGAGTCGAAATAGACCTCACCGGTGTTGAAGACGGTGGCCCACATGGAGGCGACGAAGGCGCCAATCAGTGCCAGCGATACCGACACGTCCATGGAGAGGTGGCCCTGTTTCAGGCTGCGCCAGGCTCCCACGTAAAATGGCTGGGCCGAATAGATCATGATGGGGGTTGAGAGCAAGAGGCTGATCCACTTGAAGTAGACCATGAACTCATCCTCGACGCTGATGAAGAGATCCATGTAGAGCGCCACGGCGCACATCATCACCTGCATTGACCCCAAGCCCGCCAGTGCCAGCCGGAACATGTAGCTGCGCACTTCTTTGGCGTAGAGCGCTTCTTGGGTGTGGGTCTGGAATGGGTAGGCACGATAGCCTATTTTGGCGAACCCCTTGAGGATGTCGCTCAAGGCAAGCCTGTCCGGATCCCACTTGATGCGCGCACGGTGGGTGGTGGTATTGACGTTGATGTAATGCAGGCCGGCAAGGCCTGTCAGATGACGCTCGATGAGCCAGGCGCAGGCGGCGCAAGTTAGCCCTTCCACGCTGAGCAGGATCTCTCGCATCCTGTGGCTGCCCGTGCCGCTGTCGGTGACGAAATCCTGCTGTACCTCGGTCAGATCGTAGTGGGTGAGGGCAGCCAGCTCTTGCGGGACCAGTTCACCCTTGATACCGGGCGCTGTGCGGTGATCGTAATAGCTGGAGAGGCCACACTCCATGATGGTTTCTGCCACCGCCTGACAGCCGGGACAGCACATGGGTTGGACTATGCCCTTGATCTCGAGTGCATAGCGACTGCCGGCGGGAACCGGCTCACCGCAATGGAAACAAGCGTTGATGGCGTCTTGCCCCGGGAGGCAAGGTGAGCGATCGAGGCATGGGGCGTGCTGGCGGGAAGCTGCGTCGCCAGGGTGAAAACCGCCAGTCATGGCTTAACGTCCTTTGGGATCGAGTTCTACGGGCGCCTTGGTCGGGAGCTGGACCGTCTCTTGCAGACGCCATTCGTGATTGAGGGCATCGACCCGGATATGCCATTTCCCATTCAATGGTTTATCGAGCGGCAGGCGATAGACGCCGCTGGCGTCAGCCGTCACCATGTGCTCGCTGTCCATGCCGGCCAGGGTCGGATGGAACAGGGAAAGGTAGAGGGCCTGACCGGGGGCAATCTCTCCCGAGAGGGGTTTGAGGGTCAGCTCCTTGTCATTCACTTCCAGCGCGATGTGAATGTTGAGGGCTTCGGAGCGACGGAACTTGCTCAGGTCCTGATTAATCTCTTTGCCTTGCTTGTAATAGTCTTCGGCGACCAGGTTGACGCCATCCTTGCTGGCGATGATGCCAGTGCTGATGCTGGCGATCACGGCGGCGGCCGGGAGGGTGATGATGAACCAGGGCCAAAATTGGCGATACCAGGGTTGGGACATAGTGAGTGCTACCGAAACGTATGATTAACAGAATGGAGGCTTTCCAGCCAACACAAGATAACAAAAAGCCTCGAAGAGTCGAGGCTTTTTGCTGAGTAATCACGTGCTTATCACATGTTACAGCTTATTTTACATGTTGTTGTGGGACAAACTATAAACGTAGGAGGCGAGCAGGTGCACCTTGTCTTCACCCAGAATGTCCCTCCAGGCTGGCATGACGCCGTGACGACCGTGGGTGATGGTCTGCTCGACCACCTGACGGGAACCGCCATACAGCCAGATGTTGTTGGTCAGATCCGGTGCCCCGACGGCGATACCGCCCTTGGCATCGGCCCCGTGGCAGGCTGCGCAGATAGCAAAGCGGGCTTCACCTTTCTTCGCTTCCACCAGATCGACCTTGCGACCGGAGAGGCTCAACACATAGGAGGCCACTTCCTGAACGCCATCCTTGCCGAGGATTTCACCCCAGGCCGCCATCACACCATGACGACCGTCCATGATGGTGGTCTTGATCTGATCCGGTTGACCACCCCATTGCCATTCGCTGTCGGTCAGGTTCGGGAAACCGCGACCGCCGCGGGCATCGGAACCGTGGCACTGGGAGCAGTTCTGCAGGAACAGACGCTGACCCACCTTGCGCGCTTCTGGATCGGCGGCGATCTCTTCAATGGCGCGATAGGTCTTGCCATCGGCCTGATAGGCCAGCTCTCGGAACTTGGCGCCGTAGATCTCGTCAGCCTTGAGCAGTTCGCGGTCAAACTCCACCGCCCGACCTTCAGCCTTGGCGGAGGCCGCCGCAGCCTTGGACTCGGCCAGCGAGCGAACATCCTGGTTGGAGCTCTGCCAGGCCAGCAGACCCTTCCAGTTACCCAGCCCCGGGAAGGCCAGCAGATAGAGCAGACCGGTGACGATGAAGAAGAAGAACATGTAGGTCCACCACTTCGGCAGCGGGTTGTTGATCTCTTCGATACCGTCGAAGGAGTGTCCCATGGACTGGCCCTCCTCCACGCCCATTTTGTCGCGCAAGCACCACACCAGTAGCAAGAAGCAGCCAAGTATGGTCCCCAGGCTGAGGACGGTCACAAAAATGCTAAACAAAGTGCTCATTATTGTTTCGCTCCTGCGTTCTTGTTATCAGCACCGGGTTGCTCGTCGTCGGCAAACACCAAGTTGGCAGCCTCGTCGAAAGAGGCCTTGCGGCGCTTGCTGTATGCCCAGACGATGATGCCGATCATGATGGCCATCAACAGCAGGGTATAAAGGCCGCGAAATGTGCCGTAATCCATATCCTGACTCCTTTATTTCAGGGCATGACCCAGTGATTGCAGATAGGCTACCAGCGCATCCAGTTCGGTTTTGCCCTTAACGGCTTCAGCTGCACCCTGGATGTCAGCGTCGCTGTAAGGCACGCCGAAGTGATCCCGGAACAGCGCCAGTTTCTTCCCGGTCAGTTCACCGGTCAGGACATTGGTGTCGAGCCAGGGGAAGGACGGCATATTGGACTCGGGTACCACATCGCGCGGGTTGATCAGGTGAGCGCGGTGCCAGTCGTCTGAATAGCGACCGCCCACACGGGCCAGATCCGGGCCGGTACGCTTGGAGCCCCAAAGGAAGGGGTGTTCCCACACGCTTTCACCCGCGACCGAGTAGTGGCCGTAACGCTCAATTTCGGCGCGAAGCGGACGGATCATCTGGCTGTGACAAACGGAGCAGCCTTCGCGGATAAAGATATCGCGGCCTTCCATCTGCAGGGCAGAGTAGGGCAGGAGGCCCTCTACCGGCTCAGTGGTCTGCTTTTGGAAGAACAGGGGGGTGATTTCGACCAGGCCCCCCAGGCTGATGGCAAATATGATGCCGACCACCAGCATGGGGACGCTCTTTTCAAAGATCTCGTGACGGTTTTTGTTGCTCATGCGTTGACCTCTTCAATCATGCTGGCTGTGCGACAGGTTCCAGGGAACCCTTGGGCGCAGTGATGGTGCGATAGGCGTTGTAGGCCATCAGCAACATACCGGTGACAAAGAAGCAGCCACCCAGGAAGCGCACGAAGTAGAAGGGATAAGAGGCCTGCAGCGATTCCACGAAGCTGTAGGTCAGGGTGCCGTCGTCGTTGACCGCACGCCACATCAGACCCTGCATCACGCCGGAAATCCACATGGATACGATGTAGAGCACTGTGCCCACAGTGGCCAGCCAGAAGTGCACGTTGATCAAGCGGATGCTGTACATGCGCCCCTGATCGAACAGGTTCGGGATCAGGTGATACACGGCGCCGATGGATACCATGGCAACCCAACCCAGTGCGCCTGAGTGGACGTGACCTACGGTCCAGTCGGTGTAGTGGGAGAGGGCGTTGACCGTCTTGATCGCCATCATGGGGCCTTCGAAGGTGGACATGCCGTAGAACGACAGGGACACGACCAGGAAGCGCAGAATGGGGTCATAACGCAGTTTGTGCCAGGCGCCGGAGAGGGTCATGATGCCGTTGATCATGCCACCCCAGGAGGGGACGAACAGGATCAGGGACATGACCATGCCCAGCGACTGGGCCCAGTCAGGCAGCGCGGTATAGTGCAGGTGGTGCGGACCGGCCCATATATAGAGGGAGATCAGCGCCCAGAAGTGCACGATGGAGAGGCGGTAGGAGTAAACCGGACGACCCGCCTGCTTGGGCACGAAGTAGTACATCATCCCGAGGAAGCCGGCGGTCAGCAGAAAGCCTACCGCGTTGTGGCCATACCACCACTGCACCATGGCATCCATGACACCGGAATACATGGAGTAGGACTTCATGCCGGAAAGTGGCACTGCCATGCTATTGACGATGTGGAGCACGGCCACCGTGATGATGAAGGCGCCAAAGAACCAGTTCGCCACATAGATGTGGGAGGTGGTACGTTTGACCAGGGTGCCGAAGAAAACGATGGCGTAGGCGACCCAGACGATGGCGATGGCGATATCGATCGGCCATTCCAGCTCTGCGTACTCCTTGGAGGTGGTGTATCCCAGCGGCAGCGAAATGGCGGCAGACAGGATGATTGCCTGCCAGCCCCAGAAAACGAAGGTCGCCAGGGGGCCACCAAACAGTCTGGTTTGACAGGTGCGTTGCACCACGTAAAAGGAGGTGGCCATCAGTGCGCTGACGCCGAAGGCGAAGATCACTGCGTTGGTATGGAGGGGCCGCAGACGACTGTAAGTCAGCCACGGGGTCTCGAAGTTGAGGGCAGGCCAGATCAACTGGGCTGCGATCAGTACGCCAACCGACATGCCGACAATTCCCCAGACAATCGTCATGACGGTGAACTGGCGAACAACGGTGTAGTTGTACTCAGGATGGTTAGTTATATGGCTCATCGTTGTATTCCGCTTCCGATGCTGCTGTTGTTTGATTTTTTGTCCAGTGACATGGACCGACATCATTGGCTACTGCCAACCTTCCGTTAACAACTGTTAATAAAAGGAAAAGCAAAAAGTAGCTAAATGAAAATTCGTTGGGAATGATACTGAAGTGACAGGTAAAATAACAGTATAAACAGTGATATATTTGGCTCCGACTGGTCTCGCCTGCTCAATTATTTACCTTGCGCGAGATCACGAAAATGTCATTTTTAAGGCATCTTAAAAGGTTGTTTTTTCATGAAAGAGAGACTCACTTCACGCAAAATTGCCCACTTGGCGATCGTTCTGGCCATTTTGCTCGGATTGGTCGCTTATCGAACCTGGTTTGGCGGGGGGCAGACGGCGGTGGCAGGGGCAGAAAAAGATCAGATTTGTGATCTGTCCCACGCCTCCTGCAGCCTGTTGGTGGGCGACAAACCGATGACCGTCAGCGTCGCCTCCTTGCCGGTGCAGGCCGAACATGACTTCGTGATACTGCTTCAGGGGGGGGATCCCGCCTTGAAACCGGTGAAAGCCTGGTTGGAGGGACGAGACATGTTCATGGGCACCATACCGGTCAGTTTCGCGCCTGCTGATCGCGGCTGGCAGGGGTCGACCCTGGTGGGTTCCTGCACCTCGGCAGTGATGGTCTGGCTGCTCAATATCGAGTGGAACAATGGCCAGCGCCAGCAGTTGGCACTCTCGGTCAGTCGTTGAATGACTGCCTTTATGAAGAAAAGGAGGGGGGTGAAGGTGAAAATAGATTTGAAATTTTCAGGCAGGGCGTTACCTTGCACAGATTATCAGGGAGTGAAGTTCATTTAATCATGATTGAAAAACAACCGTTTTATCGCACCCTCAACCAGCAGGCCAAGGCGTTGCTGGAGGGGGAAACCGATCTGATTGCCAATCTGGCCAACCTGTCCGCGCTGCTTAATCAGGAGCTGGCCGAGATCAACTGGGTGGGTTTTTACCTGTTGCAGGGAGATACCCTGGTGCTCGGTCCGTTCCAGGGCAAACCGGCCTGCGTACGTATTCCGGTCGGCCGTGGGGTATGCGGCACTGCGGTTGCTGAGGGGCAAACCCAGCTCATTGACGATGTGCATCAATTTGAAGGGCATATCGCTTGCGATGGCGCCAGCAACTCGGAAATCGTGATCCCGGTGCGCCGTGGTGGCGAGATCATTGGCGTGCTGGATATCGATAGCCCAATTTTCAACCGTTTTGACGCAGAAGACCGGATTGGGCTGGAAGAAACGGTGCAAATTTTGGAAAGCATGCTCTAAGTCATTGCTTGATGGTTCGCAAAAGGCCCCAAGCTCTCTATAATGGGGCCTTTGTTGTGCTCGGGCGTGCCCGCGCGTTTATATGAAAGCCAAGGTTATACATGGAAAACACTGAGAAGCTGAAGAACAGTAAAGAGATCGTTGCCTACCTGGTCGAGAAATTCCCGGCCTGCTTCATCGCTGAAGGAGAGGCCAAGCCACTCAAGATTGGCATCTTCCAGGATTTGGCCGAGCGTCTTGCTGACGACGCCAGAGTATCCAAGACCATGCTGCGCTCTGCACTGCGTCAATACACCTCCAGCTGGCGTTACCTGCATGGCCTCAAGGCTGGCCAGGCCCGTGTCGATCTGGACGGAAATCCGGGTGAACTGCTCACCGAAGAGCACATCGAACATGCCAAGCAAGCCCTGAAAGAGAGCAAAGAGCGCGTCTTTGCCAGCCGTCGTACCAATACCAAAGAAGAGAAGGCCAAGCAGCCCCGTCGTCCTGCCCCGCGCAAGGCTGATGCTGTCGCCAAATCTGACAAGCCCAAAGCCGCACCCAAGGCCCCCGTTGCCGATGCGCCGCTGGTGAAGGTCGATGCTGCTAATCTGAAAGTGGATCAAGGCGTCAGGGTCGTGCTGGGCAAGTCTCCTGTACCGGCGACCATCAAGGAAGTGACCAAGGATGACGTTCAGGTCCAACTGCAGACCGGCATGATGCTGCGGGTCAAATTTGAGCATCTGGTTCTCTAAGGAGACAAATGTTGAAGCATGGCGTAATTCGTTTTTCCCTCGTTGCCTGTAGCCTGGCGCTTGCCGGGCTTGCACAGGCCATCGAGCCGGTGCTCAAGGAAAGTGATTTGCCTGTGTTGGCTCAAGAGAGCCAACATGCTACGGCTAGCAAGCGAATTGCCAATCTGTTTACCCGCTCGCATTACAAGCAGTTCAAGCTGGACGATACCTTTTCCTCCGTGATTTACGACAAGTATCTGGAGAATCTGGACTACAGCAGAAACCTGTTTTTGGCCTCTGATATCAGCCGCTTTGAAAAGTACCGTAACGGTTTTGACACCGACTTCGAAAGAGGACGGCTGGCACCTGCCTACGAGATGTTCAATCTGAGTCAGCAGCGGCGTTATGAGCGGTTCGAATACGCCCTCAAACTGCTCGATACTCCTTTCGATTTTACCCAGCCCGACAATTACATCTTTGATCGGGAAGGGGTGGCTTGGCCCAAAGACGAAGCAGAACTCAACGAGTTGTGGCGTCAGCGGGTCAAGTTCGATGCCCTGAGCCTCAAGCTCAGTGGCAAGGAGTGGCCCGAGATCAAGGAGTTGCTTGGCAAGCGTTACAACAATGCCATCAAGCGGATGTCCCAGACCGAGAGCGAGGACGTGTTCCAGCTGTTCATGAACTCCTTCGCTCGTGCCATCGAGCCGCACACCAGTTATCTCTCCCCGCGCAATGCCGATCGCTTCAACACCGAGATGAACCTCTCGCTGGAAGGCATAGGTGCCGTGTTGCAGGCGGATGATGATTTCACCGTGATTCGCTCCCTGGTACCGGGTGGCCCGGCCGCCAAGTCCAATCACCTCAAGCCCGATGACAAGATAACCGGGGTAGGGCAGGACGATGGCAAGATTGTCGATGTGATCGGCTGGCGTCTCGATGACGTGGTCGAACTCATCAAGGGGCCAAAAGGCAGCAAGGTGAAGCTGGAGATCCAGCGCGGCAAAGGCGCGACCGTCAAGACCGAGCAGATCGAGCTGACCCGCGACAAGGTGCGCCTGGAAGACAGAGCCGCCAAGTCCAAGGTGATTCACGCCGAAGGCAAGAAGATTGGCGTTATCGAGATCCCGAGTTTCTACGTCAATCTGCACGACGACGTGATCAAGGAGCTCTCCAGCCTGAACAAGCAGAATATCGATGGCCTGATCATCGATCTGCGCGGTAACGGTGGTGGTGCGTTGACCGAAGCCTCTGCCCTGAGCGGTCTCTTCTTCGCCAGCGGTCCCGTGGTGCAAATTCGTGATCACATGGGCCGCATCACGGTCAATGGCGATGACGATGGCAACGTCTACTACGGCGGCCCCATGTCGGTGATGATTGACCGCTACAGTGCCTCGGCCTCCGAGATTTTCGCAGCTGCCATGCAGGATTATGGCCGCGCCCTGATCCTGGGTGAAAACTCGTTCGGCAAGGGCACAGTGCAGCAGCATCGCAGCCTCGCCAAGGTCTATGACTTCTACGAGCAGCCACTGGGTCACGTGCAGTACACCATCGCCAAGTTCTACCGGATCGACGGTGGCAGCACCCAGAACAAGGGCGTGGCACCTGACATCCGCTTCCCCACAGCGGTCGCCCCGGAAGAGACGGGCGAGAGCCGTGAGTTCAACGCGCTGCCGTGGGACAAGATAGCCTCGGCCAGCTACGAGAAGCTCGGTAACTTCGTCAGTGTGTTGCCCAAGCTACAGTCGGCGCACGATGCGCGGATCACCAAGGATCCCGAGTTTGCCTATGTGATGCAGGACATCGCCGACTACAAGGAGGAGAAGGACAAGAAGTCGGTCTCCCTCAACGAGGCGGAGCGTCTGGCTGATCAGGCCAAACAGGACGAGAAGGCGCTGACGCGCACCAATGAGCGCCTGGCTCGCCTTGGCAAGCCTGCGGTGAAGAGTCTCGACGAGTTGCCGGCGGATTTTGAAGCCCCCGACGAGTATCTGGTTGAGGCTGCCAATATCACGGCGGATCTGGCCAGACTCAGCAAGCAGGGCTGACGTTGGTTTGTGAAAAAGCATGTATACAAGGGCGACTCAGGTCGCCCTTTCTTTTGGCTGAATGCAAACTATTTGACCCTGCCAACCGGTTGTGACAGCCTCTGACACGTCAATTACAAGCGTGGAAGCAAACAATAATGACCGATCACTCCCAGGCCATGACGGCCAAATATCGCCAGGATTATCAGGCTCCGCTCTACTGGATCGACAGCATAGATCTCGATTTTCAACTGCAGGAGCCGCTGACCCAGGTCACCGCCATCTCCCGTCTGCGTCGCAACGGTGAACACAATGCGCCGCTGGTACTGGATGGGGAGGGACTCTCCCTGCACAGCGTCAGTGTGGATGGCGTGCCTTATCAAGAGTATGAGCAGGGGGAGAGCAGCCTGACGCTGTTCAACCTGCCGGCCGAATGCGTGCTGACAGTCGTTACCCTGCTGGATCCTGCCGCCAACACTGCCCTGGAAGGGCTTTACAAGTCTGGCGATGCCTACTGCACCCAGTGTGAGGCCGAAGGATTCCGCCGGATCACCTATTACCTGGACAGGCCCGACATCCTGGCGCGCTACAGCACCCGCATCACTGCCGACAAGGCCAAATATCCCTTCCTGCTCTCCAATGGCAACAAGGTCGACAGCGGTGAGCTCGATGGCGGCCGCCATTTCGTACAGTGGCAGGATCCCTTCCCCAAACCGAGCTACCTGTTTGCGCTGGTGGCCGGTGATTTCGATGTAGAGCGTAGCCACTACACCACCAAAAGCGGCCGCAAGGTCGCCCTCGAGATCTTCGTCGACAAGGGCAATCTGGACCGCGCCGGTTTTGCCATGGAGAGCCTTATCCACTCCATGCGCTGGGACGAACAGCGCTTCGGCCTCGAATATGATCTCGACATCTACATGATCGTGGCGGTGGACTTTTTCAACATGGGCGCCATGGAGAACAAGGGACTCAACATCTTCAACTCCAAGTTCGTGCTGGCCAATCCGGCTACCGCTACCGACGTCGACTACCACGGTATCGAGCGGGTGATCGGCCACGAATACTTTCACAACTGGACCGGCAACCGCGTTACCTGTCGTGACTGGTTCCAGCTCAGCCTCAAAGAGGGGCTGACCGTGTTCCGGGATCAGGAGTTTTCCTCCGATCTGGGTTCACGCGGGGTCAACCGCATCAACAACGTGCGTACCGTGCGTGGCCCGCAGTTTGCCGAGGACGCCGGCCCCATGGCGCACCCCATCCGCCCGGATGTGGTGATAGAGATGAACAACTTCTACACCCTGACCGTCTACGAGAAGGGCTCGGAAGTGATCCGTATGCTGCACACCCTGCTGGGGGAAGCCAACTTCCAAGCCGGGATGAAGCTCTACTTCGAGCGCCACGATGGCCAGGCGGTCACCTGCGATGATTTCGTGCAGGCGATGGAGGATGCCTCCGGTGTGGATCTCGGCCGTTTCCGCCGCTGGTACAGCCAGTCCGGCACGCCGGAGCTGACCGTCACTGACGAGTACGATGCCGCCAGCGGCGTTTATCGCCTCCATGTGAGCCAGCACACCCCGCCGACCCAGGATCAGCCGCAAAAACTGCCGTTGCACATCCCGCTGGACATCGAACTCTATGACGAACAAGGTGCCGTCATTGCGCTGCAATATCAGGGCAAGGCCATCGGTAACGTGCTCGACGTGCTGGACGAGGAGCAGACCTTCGTGTTCGATCAGGTGCAGGTCAAGCCGGTTCCTTCCCTGCTGCGGGACTTCTCCGCGCCGGTCAAGCTGCACTACGACTACAGCGATGAAGCGCTCGCCTTTCTGATGCGCTTTGCCCGCAACGAGTTTGCCCGCTGGGATGCAGCCCAGATGCTGATCAACAAGGCGGTCATCGACGGGGTGGCGCGGGTCCAGCACGGGCAGGGGGTTGAGCTCTCCCAGACCCTGCTGGCTGCCTTTGTCGCCATTCTGGACGATGACGAGCTGGACCCGGCTCTCAAGGCGGAGATCCTGGCGCTGCCGGGGGAGGCTACCCTGGCCGAGCTGTTCGAGGTGGCCGATATCGATGCCATCCATCAGGCGCGGGATACCATTCACACCTCGCTGGCGCAGGCGTTCGGGGCCAGGCTGACGGCCACTTACCAGCGCCTGCGTTTGACCGGTTATCAGGTGGTGCACGCCGATATGGCCAAACGGGCCCTCAAAGGAGTGGTGCTCGGTTATCTGGCGGCACTGAATACCGGGCATGCCGATGCGCTGGTGCGCGAGCAGTATGCGGATGCCGACAACATGACGGATACCCTGGCGGCGCTGCAGGTGGCCAACGGCCATCTGCTGCCATGTCGGGCAGCCTTGCTGGCGGACTTCGAGGGCAAGTGGGCCAGGGATGGACTGGTACTGGACAACTGGCTGCGGCTGGTGGGCAGCAAACCTGCCGCCGACGTGCTGGTCGAGGTGCGCCAGGCGATGGCCCACCCCACCTTCAGCATTCGCAACCCGAACCGGCTGCGTGCGCTGATCGGCAGCTTTGCCATGAACAACCAGGTACAGTTCCACGCCGTCGACGGCAGTGGTTACCGCTTCCTGACCGATCTGCTGATCGAGCTCAACGAAGTCAATCCTCAGGTGGCGTCTCGTCTCATCACCCCGCTCATCCAGTTCAAACGACTGGATGAGGCACGCAAGGCACTGATCCGCGCAGAGCTGCTCCGGCTGTTCAACCTGGACGGGCTGGCACGGGATCTGTTCGAAAAGATAAGCAAGGCGTTGCAGCAGTAATCGAGTGGTACAGGGCAGGGGAGCCGGCTCTCCTGCCCTGTTTGTCGCGCAGCATGTCAAGGCACCGGCGCGATCGCTCCGTGGTGGCCGTCCATAGGTGTTTTTTATCAGGAGTCACAGTGAAGCAGTTTACTTTCCGGCTGTCGCTCAACAGCGATGAGATCATGCTGATGTATCAGGGCCATGCCAGACGGCTGGTGGTGCGTACCGAGCAGGGCCTGACCATAGAGTTGGCCTTGGAAAAAATCCGGCCATTCGTCGCTATCAATGGTGTATACGGCTATTTTCGGCTGAACACCCAGGATGATTATCGCTTTATCAGCCTGGAACGCATAAATTAACAAAATCTGAACAGGATCCCGAGTAATTATCTGCTTTCAATCACTATCTATCTGGTAAATTCGTGGTCATCCAGTGGGATTTTCTGTTTTTTGCCAAATTGGCAAAATTTTTCACAGCTCAAGCCGTGATCTGCCCCTTGTTTTTAACATCTCCTTATCACCTTTTCTCGCCTTCCTTGATCCAAGACATTACACTGCGCAGCAACTCTGTACCGGTGGGCATCCAGGGTGGATGTCTTTCCGTCGGTGGTTAATGTCGTCCGATAAGGAATATAGCAATGGCATTGAAAGACGCCCCTACCTCAGTTCTGCTCGAAAACGTTCTCAGCCTGATCCATCAGAAGTTGCCCAAGAAGAGTGCCTCCCTGGTCGAGTGCTTCGTTGCCAAGTTCTACGGCAACATGGCCAGTACCGATCTGCATGATCGCAATGACAGCGATCTCTACGGCGCCGCGCTCAGCCTGTGGAATGCGCTCAACCAGCGTACCAGCACGGAGCCCTACATCCGGGTCTACAATCCCGAGCTGACCCGCCACGGCTGGCAGTCTCCCCACACCATCGTCGAGATCATACTGCAGGACTCCCCCTTCCTGGTGGACTCCATCCGCATGACCCTCAAGCGCCTCAACATCACCGCCCACATGATGTTGCACCAGCCGCTGCACCTGATCCGTGGTGCGGATGGCAAGATCAGCGCCATTCTGGATCTCGACAACACGGCAGGGCAGACATCGGTCGAAACCGCCTTCCTTATCGAGATCGATCACTTGACCAGTGACGACCAGATGGAGGCGTTGGCCACCGAGCTCAACTCGGTTGCCGGTGAAGTGGCCCTGGCGGTCGGCGACTGGCAGCCCATGCTGGGTCGCCTGAACGAGATCATTGACGAGCTGCCCAAGCGCAAGAACCCGGTCAGCAAGGAGGATGTCGCCTCCTGTGTTGCCTTCCTCAAGTGGGTGGCCGCCCACAACTTCACCCTGATGGGCTATCGCCGCTACGACGTCAAGGCGGTGGAAGGGGATCACGAGATCCTGCCGTTGTCGGACTCCAGCCTGGGACTGATGAAGAATTCCATCAAGGATGAGCGGCAGCGCCTTGGCAACATGCCGGCCAGTGCCCGTCATGCAGCCCTGAGCTCTGATTTGCTGATCCTCACCAAGTCCAACAGCAAGTCCCGGGTTCACCGTCCGGCCTATGTGGATTACATCGGCATCAAGCGTTTTGACGAGCACGGCAAGGTAGTGGGGGAGGATCGCTTCATCGGTCTCTATGCCTCTTCCATCTACAACACCAGTGCGACCCAGATCCCGCTCATCAGCCACCGGCTGGCGCGCATCATGGCCTCGTCCGGTCATGAGAAGGGCTCTCACGCCTACAAGGCCCTGCTCAACGTGCTGGAAACCTATCCCCGCGATGAGCTGATCCAGGCGCGCGAAGAGGAGCTGCTTGCCACCGGTCTCGGCGTGCTGGAGATGCAGGAGCGGGACATGCTGCGGCTGTTCGTGCGCCGCGACCTCTACGGTCGTTTTTTCTCCTGCATGGTCTATGTCACCAAGGAGCGCTACAACACGGCGCTGCGGGTCAAGACCCAGCAGATCCTGCAGAAGTATTTCGGCAGCAGCGAAGAGGTGGAGTTCAACGTCTACTTCTCTGAAGGCGTGCTGGCGCGGACCCATTACATAGTACGGGTCAACAATAACAACGTGGATGTGGACGTGAACGAAGTACAGAACAACCTGATTGAAGCGGCCCGTAGCTGGGACGACCGACTCGACTCCGTGCTGCTGACCCATTATGGCGAGGCCCGTGGCAATGCCCTGCGTCGTCGTTTCAGCACCGCCTTCCCCCGTGCCTACAAGGAAGATGTATTGCCGGGCTCCGCCGTGGCCGACATCATTGAGCTGGACAATCTCAGTGAAACCCATTCCCTTGGCATGCTGTTCTACCGCGCCCAGGAGGAAGAGAACGATCGCCGGGTCCGCCTTAAGCTGTTCCACCGCACCGAACCCATTCACCTCTCCGATGTGCTCCCCATGCTGGAAAACATGGGGCTGCGGGTAATTGGCGAGACCCCGTATCAGGTCCGTACCCCTGCTGGGGATGTGTTCTGGATCCTCGATTTCTCCATGCTGCTACGTGGCGATCAGCCGTTTGATCTGGAACAGAGCCAACAGCGCTTCCAGCAGGCATTCGCTGCCGTCTGGAGCCGGGAGTTGGAAGATGACGGTTTCAACCGTCTGGTCCTGGGTGCCAACCTCACCGGCCGTCAGGTTTCGGTGTTGCGTGCCTACGCCAAGTACATGCGCCAGACCGGTGTCTCCTTCAGTCAGTCTTACATCGAAGAGACGCTCACCCGTTATCCCGACATCGCCCAGCTGCTGTTCACCCTGTTCGAGCAGCGCCTCGACCCGGCTGGCAAACAGGATGCCAAGGTACAGGCCAAGCTCCACGAGCAGCTGGCCGCCAAGCTGGATCAGGTAGCGAACCTGGATGACGATCGCATCATCCGCCGCTATGTGGAGATGATCGATGCCACCCTGCGTACCAACTACTACCAGCTGGACAAGGATGGTCAGGTCAAGCCGTACGTCTCCTTCAAGCTGGCACCCTCCAGCATCACCGACATGCCGCTGCCGCTGCCGAAATTCGAGATCTTCGTCTATTCACCTCGGGTGGAAGGGGTGCATCTGCGCTGGGGCAAGGTGGCCCGTGGTGGTTTGCGCTGGTCCGATCGCAAGGAAGATTTCCGTACCGAGGTGCTGGGTCTGGTCAAGGCGCAGCAGGTGAAGAACACAGTGATAGTGCCGGTCGGTGCCAAGGGCGGCTTCTATTGCAAACAGATGCCGGTGGGGGCGGCCCGCGCCGTCATCCAGGAGGAGGGCAAGGCCTGCTATCGCCTGTTCATCCGTGGTCTGCTCGATGTGACCGACAACATCATCCAGGGGGAGGTGATCCCGCCAACATCCGTGGTACGCCACGACGAGGATGACTACTACCTGGTGGTGGCGGCCGACAAGGGCACTGCTACCTTCTCCGACATCGCCAACCAGATAAGCCAGGAATATGGTCATTGGCTCGGCGATGCGTTCGCCTCCGGCGGCTCGGTCGGTTATGACCACAAGAAGATGGGTATCACGGCGCGCGGCGCCTGGGAGTCGGTCAAGCGCCACTTCCGTGAGATCGGCATCAACTGCCAGACCACCGATTTCACCTGCGTGGGCATCGGCGACATGGCGGGGGACGTATTTGGCAACGGCATGCTGCTCTCCGAGCACACCCAGCTGGTGGGCGCCTTCAACCACATGCACATTTTCATCGACCCGACGCCCCATGCGGCCAAGGGCTTTGTCGAGCGCAAACGGCTGTTCGAGCTGCCGGGTTCCAGCTGGGATGACTATAACCGCGACCTCATTTCGGCAGGAGGCGGCATCTTCCTGCGCTCGGCCAAGTCCATCAAGCTGAGCCCGCAGATCCAGTCCCTGCTCGGTACCGACAAGGCCAGCATGGCGCCGAACGAGCTGATCAAGGCGCTGCTCTGCCTGAATGTGGACCTGCTCTGGAACGGGGGCATCGGCACCTATGTGAAGAGTTCTCGCGAGAGCGATGCCGAAGTGGGGGATCGCAGCAACGACGTGCTGCGGGTCAATGGTCGTGATCTGCGTGCTCACATAGTCGGTGAGGGTGGCAACCTGGGCTTTACCCAGCTCGGCCGTGTCGAATACGCCAGTCAGGGCGGTCGCATCAACACCGATTTTACCGACAACGTGGGCGGGGTGGATTGCTCCGACAACGAGGTCAACATCAAGATCCTGCTCAACCAGCTGGTGGCCGCTGGCGATCTGACCCTCAAGCAGCGTAACCAGATGCTCTATGAGATGACCGACGACGTGGCGCAGATTGTCATCACCAACGCCTACCGCCAGTCCCAGTCCATCTCGGTCACCAGTTTCCGGGGTACCGAGCAGCTCAAGGAGCAGCAACGCTTTATCCAGGGGCTGGAGCGTGAAGGCAAGCTGGATCGGGGGCTGGAGTTCCTGCCCTCTGATGAGGAACTGTCCGAGCGGATGGCGGCAGGGCAGGGCTTGACCCGTCCCGAGCTGGCGGTGCTGGTGGCTTACGGCAAGATGGTGCTCAAGGAGCAGCTCAACTGCCCGGAGGTCACCGAGGAGCCCTTCCTGGCCAACATGCTGGTCACCAGCTTCCCGACCAAGCTGCAGCAGCAGTTCGGTGCCCAGCTGGCCCAGCATCCGCTGCGGGGTGAGATCATTGCGACCCGGGTGGCCAACATGCTGGTCAATGACATGGGGCTCAACTTCGCCAGCCGGATGAAGGATGAGACAGGCGCCTCGGTGGCCGAAGTGGCCTGCTGCTTCGCCATGGCCCGCGAGGTGTTTGGCTTAGGGGCCCTGTGGCGTGACATCGAAGGGTGCGACAACCAGGTGGATGCCCAGATCCAGCTCGAACTGATGTTCTACAGCCGTCGCATCGTGCGCCGCGCCACCCGCTGGTTCCTGCGTGCCCGCAATCGCAGCTGGAGCATCGCTGAGAACATCGCGTTCTTCCGCCCGGCGTTCGAGACCCTGGCGACCCACCTCTACGAGGTGATGGACGAGAGCGAGGTCGCCGAGCACCAGCAGGCAGTCGCTGCGCTGGTGGCCAAGCAGGTGCCGGATGCCATCGCCCGTCAGGTGGTCCATATGAGCAGCCTCTTCTCCAGCCTGGATTTGGCACAGATTGCCGCGGAGCACAAGACCGACATATTGCGCGCCGCCAACGTCTACTATCGCCTCGGTGCCAAGCTCGATCTGCACTGGTTCCTCGAGCAGATCAACCATCAGCCGGTGGGTAACCACTGGCAGGCGATGGCACGGGCCTCCTTCCGTGAAGATCTGGACTGGCAGCAACGCAGTCTCACATCTGTGGTACTGGAAGGGTGCAAAGATCAGGGAGAATGCGCTACCATACTGGCCGACTGGATTTCGGAGCATGAGCAACTCTTGTCCCGTTGGACCCATATGTTGGCCGACTTCAAGACCACGAGCACCCACGAGTTCGCCAAGTTCTCGGTGGCCTTGCGAGAGTTGAACCTGCTCCAGTTGAATTGCCGAACCTCGGCATAACCCCTAAAGCCCCGGCCAGTTGCCGGGGCTTTTTTAAGGAGCAAAAATGTTGTACCCCCTCGCCAGGCATTTCTTGTTCAAGCTCAATCCTGAACAGGCACACGATCTCTCCATCAAATATTTGCCCCGCCTTCTCGGTACGCCACTGGATTGTTTCTTCCGCCATTCACTGCCCAAACGCCCCGTCACTGTCATGGGGCTTTATTTTGCCAATCCGGTCGGACTGGCTGCGGGTCTGGATAAGGACGGGGAGTGTATCGATGCATTTGGTGCCATGGGGTTTGGCTTTATTGAAGTAGGTACAGTGACCCCCAAGCCCCAGAGTGGCAATGACAAACCTCGTCTGTTCCGGGTTATTCCGGCAGAGGGGATCATCAACCGGATGGGATTCAACAACAAGGGTGTTGACCATCTGGTCGCCCAGGTCAAGAAAGCCAAATATCAGGGTGTCATCGGCATCAATATCGGCAAGAACAAGGACACCCCGATAGAGCAGGGCAAAGACGACTATCTGATCTGCATGGACAAGGTTTATGATCATGCTGGCTATATTGCCGTCAATATTTCTTCCCCCAATACCCCGGGTCTGCGCCAGCTGCAATACGGCGATGCACTCGATGAGTTGCTGGCCGCGCTCAAGGTCCGTCAGCAGGAGCTGGCTGCCCAATATAAGAAGTACGTGCCGCTCGCCGTTAAAATTGCACCGGACTTGAGTTTGGATGAAATTAATCAGGTGGCCGCGTCCTTGATCAAAAACGGGATCGATGGCGTGATAGCCACCAATACTACCCTGGAGCGGGAGATGATCTATGACATGCCCCACGCTGGTGAAGCGGGTGGCCTCAGTGGGCGTCCGTTGCAGCACAAGAGCACAGAGGTGATCCGTCAGCTGGCCAAGGCACTGGACGGCGCACTGCCCATCATAGGGGTGGGGGGCATAGACAGCGCCATAGCAGCGCGGGAGAAGCTGGCAGCGGGTGCCAGTTTGTTCCAGATCTACAGCGGCTTTATTTATAAAGGCCCGAGTCTGGTCAAAGAGATTGTGACCCATATTTAAGAAATAAATGGGTGCCCTTTATTTAAAGTTGCTGAAATTCTCGACATGGAATAAAATCGAGTAACGACTTTCAGTAAGGGCGCCCCCATGTGTATCCAACCCAATGACAATTGGCAGTGGCATTATGATGCTCATCATGATCGTCTGATGCTGGATTTATCCGATCGCATGATATTCGCTACCGAATATAAAGGGCGCCAGCTTGTACCCTGTTCCTTCACTACCCAGCCTTTTTGCGTGGACGATGCTGCCCTCTATTATCAGTTGATGGACAAGGCTGTCGAACTCGACTGGAGCACCCCCCATCAGGTCCAGTTGGTACTCAATGCCATCGCTGTCAGTCGCTTTTATAAACCCATGATGCCGCAAAGCTGGTTCTTTGGTGAAGTGCATCCCTTTATTATTCCTGAGACCGGAGCCTTGGTGTGCATGACCACCCTTCATGGCAAGGGGGAATTCATGGTGATCGAGGCGGGTGAACAGGCCAGTGTCTGTCTGAATCTGACTGATGATCTGATGTTGACCGCCAGCAAGATCCTGCCCCGTTTCGGGGTGATCAAGGTCATGAATAACCGCATGATCGCCAGAGTACCGGCCCAGACACAATACCGTCAGGTGGGCTGATGTTTCGCTCTTGTCTTCTGTAGGAGGGTGTAAAATAACCTGATGTCATCCTGACTCAGGGTATTTCTCTTCATTATGAATGCAACATGACAATTCCTGCCTGGTCACACTGATATTTTTTCTCGTTCACCGCTATTAACCTTGTAAATGTGAGCTGTGCCACTTGAGGCTCACCTGTAAACGCCGTAGTCTCGAAATTGTGCTGTGTAATAGATGTGTATCCGGTTGATACGTGTCAGCAACATGATCAGGGAAACGACTCATGACAATAAACAAGTATCTACTAACCAGTAGTCTATTATTTTTGCCTTTCACAGTCTCTGCGACAGAAGATCTGTCGGTCCTCATCTATGGAGCATCAATCCACAGTGATTGCCAAGCGGCCAAAGGACCGCACGGAAAAACCTGTGACTTCAACAATATCAACCCGGGCCTCGGGGTAGATTGGGTTTTTCTGGGGGATAGCGATACCGGCAAACTCTCATTGCGTGGTGGCGGCTATGAGGACTCTTACGAAAAATTTGCGGTCTATGCAGGCTTTATGTATCGCAAGGAGTGGTATCTCACCGAGAGCTTCTTCGCCGGTCTGGGACTGCAGGCTGGTTATCTTGATGGCTCAGGTATCAATGGCTTTGCGGTATTGCCGGTTGTCAGCCTGGGGTATAAAAATCTGGCTCTGGAAATCGGGTATGCCCCCAAGCTGGATAATGTGCCCGGCAGAAAACACGTGGCGGTGACATCATTCGGCCTGCGTTGGGCAATTTGATGTCATTATTATGGCTCTAAAAGACCCGCGAGATGCGGGTTTCTTATATTTGGCTTATGGCCAAGTCAGTCTGAATAGATCACGAATGATAAGTATCCAGTGACATCATCCAAAGCAAGCGAGTTTTTTCAATCCAGATGTCGGCCATGGCCAACAGCATTATTTTCATACTCTAATGCAGCTAACAAAAATGCCCTCGCATCAAGAAGATGAGAGGGCGCAAAAACACTCTACAGGAGGGATAAGCTGTTATTCCAGCCACCAAACTAGTCTAAGGCTTATGGTGGTGCCTGAAACCTGATAGATATGACAGTCTGGCAGTTTAACAAATGGGGGAAGCGGCCAGTAAAAAATAGCCCTCCTGTATACGGACGATAACGGGAGGGCAAAACACGGGGTAACGAAAGTACATGCTTTGTCGCAAGGACAATAACTCAGAGAGTCTTGTTTGGCGCCTGTCAAATATGGCAGTCATGATGTGTTTATATCCGCCGCGTCACGGATGTTGATGATATTTGCCTGCTGGCAAGGGAAGTCTAGCTCGACGCAGGTTGCCGCGAGTGTGCGGCGATACCCTGTCACCCCATCAGCTGACCTCGCTCAAGGCATCATCGGATGCCTGGCATGGCTGACCTGGTATCAAGGGATGGCAGAATGGGCGGGGATAAACGCCCTGTTTCTGGCGTCATCACCAAGCTTTTGCTGCTCCGGATCGGCTCTTAAGGTATAATGCGGCACTATTTTTATGGGTTCCCCGTGAGCGTGATGAAAGAATTTTTTGCAACCTGCCCCAAGGGGCTGGAAAACCTGTTGGCCGACGAGCTGACCACCCTGGGCGCAGAGCAGGTCCGTGAGACCGTTGCTGGCGTCCACTTTAAAGGCGAACTGGCGATTGGCTACAAGGCCTGCCTGTGGAGCCGTTTTGCCTCCCGTATCGTGCTGGTGCTGTCCGAATTCCAGATGAACGACGATCTGGATCTCTATCTGGGCGCCCACACCATCCCCTGGGAAGAGCACTTCTCCGGTACCTCCACCATAGCGGTGGACTTTACCGGTACCAACCCCGCCATTCGCAATACCCAGTACGGCGCGCTGAAAATCAAGGATGCCATCGTCGATCGCTTCACCAAGCGGGGTCACGTGCGCCCGGATGTGGACAAGAAGTCGCCGGATATCCGCATCATGGCGCACCTGGGCAAAGGCAAGGCCAATATCACGCTGGACTTGTCAGGCCCGGCGCTGCACCAGCGTTTCTATCGTCAGGGCACAGGCGAAGCGCCGCTCAAAGAGAACCTGGCCTGCGCCATGATAGCCCGTAGCGGCTGGGCTGGTGAGTCCATGATGGATCCCATGTGCGGCTCCGGTACCTTGCTGATTGAAGCTGCCTTTATCGCCGCCGACATGGCGCCGGCCCTGCGCCGCGAGCGCTTCGGTTTTGATCGCTGGCTGCAACACGATAGCGAGCTGTGGCAGAGCCTGATGATGGAAGCCCAGGTGCGCGCCAAGCGCGGCATGCAGCGCTGCGAAGTGAAGCTGTTTGGCTGCGATGCCGACCCCCGCGTGCTGCTGAAGGCCCGCGATAACGCCAAGGCGGCCGGGGTGGCGCACCTGATTACCTTCAAGCAGGCCGAAGTCAGTGCACTGGATAACCCCTTGCCGATGGCTAGCGTCGAAGGGGAGGCTCGTCAGGTCGGCATGCTGATCTCCAACCCGCCCTATGGCGAGCGTCTTGGCGAATTCCCGGCGCTGCTGGAAGTGCACCAGGCTCTCGGCGATGCCCTGCGTCGCAGCTTCCAGGGCTGGCGCGTTTCCATTCTCTCTGCCTCGCCCGAGCTGTTGAGCTGCCTGCGTCTGCGTGCCGACAAGCAATATCGTCTGTTCAACGGGGCGCTCGAGTGTCAGCTGCGTAACTATCAGATCGCGCTTGACTCCGTGGCATCCCAAAAAGAGGTGGCGCAGGACTTTGCCAACCGTCTGCGCAAGAATCTTAAAACCCTCGAGAAGTGGGCCAACAAAGAGGGCATCGACTGCTATCGCCTCTATGACGCCGACTTGCCGGAATACAACGCCGCCATCGACCGCTATCAGGACTATCTGGTGGTGCAGGAGTATGCCGCGCCCAAGGACATCCCCGCTCAGAAGACCCGCCAGCGTCTGCTCGACATGGTGCAGGCCGCCATCAAGGTGACCGGCATGGACGGCGAAAAGGTGATCCTGAAAGTGCGCGAGCGTCAGGAGGGCAAACAGCAGTATCAGAAGCTCGCCGCCGAGCAGCACCGGATGGAAGTGCAGGAGTACGGCGCCCGTCTGTGGGTCAACCTCTACGACTATCTGGATACCGGCCTGTTCCTCGACCACCGTCAGACTCGTCGCATGCTGGGTCAGATGGCCAAGGGCAAACGCTTCCTGAACCTGTTCGCCTATACCGGCAGCGCCACTGTGCACGCAGGTCTTGGCGGTGCCAGCGAGACCACCACGGTCGACATGTCCCACACCTACCTGAATTGGGCGCAGGACAACATGCGGCTCAACTCGCTGGTGGGCCGTCAGCACAAGTTTGTGCAGGCCGATTGCCTGAAGTGGTTGTCGGAAGCGGATGAGCAGTACGACCTCATCTTTATCGATCCGCCGACGTTCTCCAACTCCAAGCGGATGGACGAGAGCTTCGACGTACAGCGCGATCACCTGCTGCTGATGCAGCACCTGAAGCGTCTGCTGGCGGTCGATGGCACCCTGGTGTTTTCCAACAACAAGCGCCACTTCAAGATGGATCTGGCTGGCCTTGAGGCCGCAGGTCTCAAGGCTCGCAACATCACCCAGCAGACCCGACCGAAGGACTTCGAGCGTAACCAGCATATCCACAACTGCTGGATCATCACCCACGCCGAGGCGCCAGCAGAAGCTTGATGCTGACCCTGTTTCACACCGATGGCTGCCATCTGTGCGAACAAGCATGGGGGCTGGTGGAAGAGGCCGGACTGGCTGCCCAGACTCGCCAGTGCGACATCATGGACGATGCCCAGTGGCTTGCCGCCTATCGGGTGCGCATTCCGGTGCTGCGGGATGCGGCAGGGCGTGAGCTGGGCTGGCCCTTCACACGGGTTGAGTTGAAGGCCTGGATTGCACGTCAGGATTAATGCTGATTTGACGATGAAACGGGAGCAGGCCCAGTCTGTCGCCCGTTTTTTCATATGAAATAAGGAACGAAAATGGCTCTTTTAACATTGCACGGCGCTTGCTTGTCGTTCAGTGACTTCCCGTTGCTCGACAATGCCGAGCTCAGCATAGAGCGCGGTGAGCGTCTCTGTCTGGTCGGGCGCAACGGGGCAGGCAAGTCCACCCTGATGAAAGTCATCGCCGGCGAACTGCCGCTCGATGATGGCCGCATGGTGCAACAGCAGGATCTGAAGGTCACTCGCCTCGAGCAAGATCCGCCCGCCTCCAGCGATCTGACCGTGTTTGACTACACGGCCGAAGGGCTGGCTGGTGTCGGCGAGCTGCTCAAGCAGTATCACCATATCTCCATGGAGCTGGCCCACGATCCCAGCGATGCCAACATTCGCATCATGAGCGAGCTGCAAGAACAGCTCGATTATCAGAATGGCTGGCAGTTCGAAACCCGTATCAGCCAGGTGCTGACCCTGCTGAACCTCGATCCCGACGCGACCCTGGATAGCCTCTCCGGTGGCTGGTTGCGCAAAGTTGCGCTGGCTAGGGCACTGGCCTGTGACCCCGATCTGTTGCTGCTGGATGAGCCGACCAACCACCTGGACATCGAAGCCATCAACTGGCTGGAAGAGTTCCTCAAGGATTTTCGCGGCGCCATCGTCTTCATCTCCCACGACCGGGAGTTTATTCACAAGCTGGCGACCCGGATCATCGATCTGGATCGCGGCGAGATCACCTCCTGGCCTGGCAACTACGATCAGTACCTGCTGGGTAAAGAGGAGTGGCTGCGGGTCGAGGAGCTGAAAAACGCCGAATTCGATCGCAAGCTGGCCCAGGAAGAGGTGTGGGTGCGTCAGGGCATCAAGGCGCGCCGCACGCGCAACGAAGGGCGTGTTCGTGCCCTCGAGGCCATGCGGATGGAGCGTTCCCAGCGTCGCGATCTGCAGGGCAAGGCCAAGCTGCAAATGGACGATGTGAATCGTTCCGGCAAGCTGGTGTTCGAAACCGAAGGGCTGGGGCTCGACTTTGGCGATCGTACCCTGTTCCAGGGGCTGGATCTGCAAGTGCTGCGCGGCGACAAGATTGCTCTGGTGGGCCCTAACGGTTGCGGCAAATCGACGCTTATCAAGTTACTGCTCGGTCAACTCGACCCCAGCAGTGGCCTGGTCAAGGGCGGCACCAAGCTGGAAGTCGCCTACTTTGACCAGTATCGTGATCAGCTTGATCCCGAGCAGACGGTGATGGAGAACGTGGGGGAGGGCAAGCAGGAAGTGATGGTACGCGGTCGTTCCCGCCACATTCTGGGTTACCTGCAGGACTTCCTGTTTGAACCCAAGCGGGCACGTACCCCGGTGAAAGCCTTGTCAGGAGGCGAAAAAAACCGTTTACTGTTGGCCAAATTGTTCTTGAAGCCCAGTAATTTACTGATCCTTGATGAACCAACCAACGACCTGGATGTCGAAACGCTGGAACTGCTGGAAGAGCTGCTGGCAGACTATCCTGGCACCCTGTTGCTGGTGAGCCACGATCGTCGGTTTATCGACAACACTGTGACCGGTTGCTGGCTGTTTGAAGGGGATGGCCGTATCAGTGATTACGTGGGGGGGTATGCCGACATGATGGCGACCCGTGCCTTGCAAAGCACGCAGCAGGCGGCGAAAGTGGCGCAGGCCAAAACGCCAGAGCCTGCCGCTGTGGCGAGCCAGGTGGTCACAAAAACCAAAAAACTCTCTTACAAGTTGCAGCTGGAGCTGGATAATCTGCCTGCACGATTGGAACAGCTGGAGACGGAGCTTGATGCCCTGCAGGCCGAGGTAAACCATCCCGGTTTCTTCGCCCTGCCGAGCGATCAAACCCAGCTCAAACTGGATGCCCTGAATGCAGCAGAGGCTGCATTGGAACAAGCCTTCTCCCGTTGGGAGGAGTTGGAAGCGTTGAAACATCAGGACTAAGGAAGTAGATGAAAAAGCAATTATCCATGCTGGCCATTCTGGTCAGCGCCAGCCTGCATGCCCAGGCGGCACAAAGCCCCTTTTTCACCATTGTCGACGGGTCTGACAAGGGATATGCCAGCGGGATCAGTGCCGATGGCAACGGGCTCATCGGGATCAACACCAAAAACAACATGGCCGAGCACTTCTCGACCGTGCAGTTTGCCGACTTCCTGGTCGATCGTTTCCGTTTTGAGCAGGGCTGCATGCTCTCCAACTCGGTCTGCAGCGCCTTCTGGAGCGACAACAGCAACTTCGCCTTCCAGTGGCGTCGTGACTTCCTGGATGCTGTCGATCAACGCAGCAACGTGGGTTATGTCGTTCGCAGTGAAGTTGACGGTCTGGTGACTGCACTGGGTGACGTGCCTGGTACTCAGGTCGGTTACAAGATGAATGGCAAGCTGCGCACCGCATTTGCCGTCGTTAATGACGGCAACAGTGTCAACCTCAAGGATGGCGCCAGCACCCACAGTCTGAGCGTGCCGACCAGCATCAAGAAGCTGGACAATGGCCAGTATCTGGTGACCGGCACCGCGGCCACCGGCAAGAACATCGCCGTCAATTCCGAGCCCTATAACTGGTGCTTCGCCGGCAACGATGGTCAGTATGGTGACTATCGCTACTGCCCGGGACTCAACACCCAGGCCAGCTTCTGGCTGCTCAACAGCACAGGCACCTTCAACAAGCTGGTCCAGGCCAATGAATATGCCCGTGGTCGCAACGAGGTGGTGCAGACCGCCTCCGCACTCGGCGTTGGTGAATTCAACGGCAGCCTGTACGGGGTGGGTTACTCCTCTACCGGCGAGATAGGTACCAACTACCTGGATGGCCGCAACCTGGCGGCATACTGGACGCTGGATCTGGATAACAGCAAGGTGGGCACCACCAAAATCATACCGCTGGCCGAAGGCGAGCCGGGCAAGGATGACGCCAAGCTGCAACACAGCTGGGCTGTGGGGGTCAATGACAACGGTTATGTGATTGGCAACCAGCTCTATCGCATCAACAAGGGCCAGAACCGCCCGGTCGAGATGTTCGTGTTCAACTTGAACACCCAACAGACGGCGAGTGTACCGTTACAAGACCGCCCAATCAGCGGTGCAGGCTCAGAAGCTGCTGCCATCAACAACCACAATATGGTCGTTGGCTGGCGTGATTCTCGTCACCAGACCCAACCTGTGGTCAATGGTACCAACCGCATGCAGGAAGGTTTCCTGCTCAACGCGGCGACCGGCAACAACTGGTATCTGAACGACCTCATCTGTGGTCTGGACGATGCCGGTGCCAAGCAGTGTGCCCAGAACGGCTACTACTATCACATCGTTTATGCCAGCGGCATCAGCACAAATGGTACCGTGGCGGCGACGGCTTATCGCTACAACAGCGAGAGCGATCTCAACAACCGCAGCAATGCTACTGTGGTCAGCGTGAAGCTGGCACCGGTTGTGAAAGATTTCAAAAACGATGAACCTGCCAACTACCTGGTTGCCAATGCGCCGGTCAATAACCAGACTGGCCAGGATGGCGGCAGCGGTGGTGGCAGCCTGTTCTGGTTGACTCTGCTGGCTTTGCCGTTTACCTGGCTGCGCCGTTACCAACGATAAAAAGGCATGTCACTAAAAATTAATGTGGTTCAGTGTCTTGTGTCACAATGACCGGATAGCATGGAATTTTTTGTTTGACCCTGTGCACTCTGTGGGGTAAAGATGAAAGCGACCGATGAAAAATTGGTCGCTTTTTTTGTTCCACGAAGAGGGTCGTAGATGATGAAGAGACAGAAACGGGACCGTCTGGAAAGAGCTCGTGCTCGTGGTTATCAGGCTGGCGTTGTCGGCAAACAGAAAGAAGCATGTCCGTATCAATGTCTGGATGCCCGAGGGCATTGGCTTGGTGGTTGGCGTGACGCCATGGAAGGGCGGGGCTCAGGCCTCTTCATGAAGTAGTAGGTACTTCATCACTCATTACAAAAGGAAAGGGGCCATCGCGGCCCCTTTACGTTATCTCTGTCTTACCACTGGATCAGTTGATCAGAATGCGGTGGTATCTTTAAAAAGGCCCACTTTCAGGTCGGTGGCGCTATAGATGGGGCGGCCATCTACTTCCACCACGCCATCGGCGATCCCCATGACCAGCTTGCGGTTAATCACACGCTTGAAGGTGATTTTGTAGGTCACTTTCTTGGCGGTCGGCAGGATCTGGCCAGTGAATTTCACTTCGCCCACACCCAGAGCACGACCTTTACCCGGGCCACCCTTCCAGCCGAG
Source organism: Aeromonas sp. 1HA1 (assembly GCF_029237385.1). Taxonomy (NCBI): domain Bacteria; kingdom Pseudomonadati; phylum Pseudomonadota; class Gammaproteobacteria; order Aeromonadales; family Aeromonadaceae; genus Aeromonas; species Aeromonas sp. 1HA1. The sequence goes on along the minus strand of NZ_JAACGC010000014.1, from coordinate 3,118 downwards.
GAAGAAGCCGACCAGTTGCCACATGGCATCCAGCCCCAGGCAGCCAGGCATCACGGGATCACCCGGGAAGTGGCAATCGAAGAACCAGAGGTCCGGCGTAATGTCGAGCTCTGCCAGGATCTCGCCTTTGCCATGCTCGCCACCGTTATCGTTGATTTTGACGATGCGATCCATCATCAACATGTTGGGGGCGGGCAGCTGACTGTTACCCTCACCAAATAATTCGCCACGGCTGCAGGCAAGCAACTCTTCACGGGTAAACGAGTCTTTACCTTGTTCACACAGGGAAAGGCGGGCATCAATGGCGGTATTGTCTAGGGTCACGCTGTTTATCCTTCATATGGGTCAAAGCCGAGCCAATTTAGCGTACACTTGTGCGCTAAACAACTCCGATCACTTCTTTTATTATAAGCTGAACAACCGGCCCAGCAGGCGACGGAGCAAGCCCCCCTTGAACGCCGTGCCATTGAGCTCGTCCAGGCGCTGCTGAATTCGACCGAACAGGGTATCCGGCATATCCGGTTCACCCGCCACGCAGCCGGTCAGCAACTCGATAGCCTCTTCCACATGATCCACTGGATGAATGTGGAACTGACCTGCCTCGACGGCGGCAATCACCTCGTCGGAGAGGTTCAACTGCTGGATGTTGGTGCCCGGTAGAATGATGCCTTGCTTACCGGTGATGCCGTGGATCTTGCATACCCGGAAGAAGCCTTCGATCTTCTCGTTCACACCACCCACCGCCTGCACATTGCCGAACTGATCGACGGCGCCGGTAACGGCAAAATGCTGATAGATGGGCTGGCGGGCGAGGGCGGAGAGCAGGGCACACAGGCCGGTCAGAGAGGCACTATCACCATCGATTTCGTGGTAGGACTGCTCGAACACCAGATTGGCAGAGAGCGGCGAGGGGGTCTCTGCACCAAACTTGTTGGAGAGATAACCGTGGATGATCATCATCGCCTTCGCGTGGATATGACCAGCCAGCTCCGCTTTTCGTTCGACATCCGCAATGTCGCCATCGCCCAAGTGCACGGTCGCGGTGAGACGTACCGGTTCGCCAAAATCATAAGGGTGGCCCGAGACTTGAATGACGGAGAGGCCATTGATCTGACCAATCTCCTCATCATCGGTTTGCAGCAGGATCTGGCCATCAATGACACCCTGATCAGATTGCTCCACCAGGTAGTTGAGGCGGTAGTCCTGCTCTTCCTGCGCCAACCGGATATGCTCATCGGTCACGGTGTCGGCTTCCATCTCGCGGGCCAGGCTGTCAGCCATGCGCATGATGGCACCAAGCTGGATCTCGGACAGAGAGAGCCACTCCTGATGGTCACACAGGCGGCTGGCATGACGACAGAGGGCAGCGAGGGCCGCCGGGGTGAAGTCCAGCAGAGCCCAGCGTTCACGGATCCAGGCGAGGTATTGCAGGAACTCTGGCAAGTCTTCCTCAATATTGACTTCTGACACCAGATCCGCGCGCAGAAAGATACGCTCGGACATGTCCCTGTCCAACATCTGGAACTCGGATACCTCTAGGCGATCGCCAACCAGGATCAGCTTAAGCCGGATAGGGGTCGCTTCGGGGGTGAAGAAGGGGGTCAGGGTTTTGCCTTCCTGATAGGCGTTCCAGTCCAGTTCGCCTTTCTGGATGGCATTTTTGAGCTTGAACCAGAGGTGGGGCTGATCCAACAACTCGTCGAGTTGCAGAATAAGATAGCCACCGTTGGCCTGGCGTAACAGGCCAGGTTCAAGCAGATGCTGGTTGGCATACACTGAGCCTTGCTCTGTCTGATAGTTGATGGAACCAAACAGGGTATCCCAGTTCAGATCCCGGCCATAAATCACAGGGGCTTCTTGCTCTTCATGATGGATCAGCAGGTTGATCAGCACGGGATGCTGGAACTCGAGTCCCTGGGCAACATGAGCCGCCAGATCGGAGAGAAAGTCATCGATCTTGGGGTCGTTGTTCTGCTTGCGCATGATGCGGGTGACCAGGCGCTCGGCATCCAGATGGTGGCTCATCAGCTTGAGCAGCTCGCCAACCATTTCACAAAACTCGACGCCGCTACCTGGCTGCAGACGCAACCAGATTGGTTTGAACGGGTTGTTCAGGTTCTCCGTGTAACAGAGATCGAACAGGTCACCATCCCTGCCATTTGAGGCGGCAATCAGCGTCTGGCACACACCTTCATAATCCGCACCGGGGAAGCCGTTGAGCAGCATGACCGGGCAGTCGCCATCAAAACTGGCGAGTCGTTTGATGCCAGAAATGGCTCTGGGTTGCAAGGCGGCGAAAGGTATGGGTTCGATCTTGCTGAGGGCAGTGAACTGTTCAATCGAAAAAGCGGGTTTTAGTTGTTCTGATGTTAATTCAGCCACTTAAGACATCCGGTCAGAGATAGGATCAATTGTTGCCATTATACACAGTTCAATTAGTGGGAACAGGAAACAAGATATCATATTTAACATAATATACATTATGCGCGGTTAGGTCATGCCCGTGGCTAGGGGCCAGGAACACCGCAGCCACAAGGGCTACAGCCGTGCCGGCGCCTTTGGTGTACTTCGACAGGATCTCGTACCAGGCCTGTTTGAGTTCCGGATTTTCTTCCCTGACGGCGGCAAGGCTTATCATGATTTCTTTAGCGTCTAGGCCGATTTCCTCGGCAATCTTTTTTGCAGTCGCATCAGTGAGTTGCGACTTTCCTTTGTTCACTGCTGATATGTATGAGCTGGTAAATCCCAGGTCTACGGCTACTTCCTGAAACTGGTTGTACTTTTTGGCCCTCATGTAGGCCATAAGCAGCGTTTTTGAGTCCATGTTTCTGTCTCCTGAGTAGTTAGACAATCGTCCCATCATACCCATTTTGGCGAAAAACAGCTTGTTTCCATTCAACTCGCCACATGGTTGAATGCATCAACCAACCATTTGATTGTGTGATATATGACCCACTCTAGCCTACAAAACCAGGATCTGCCCGCGCTCATTGAGCGCAAGGTCTATTGGCAGGCAGAACCGACCGGCGATCTCTCCGCCTGTGTGGCGGGTCAGGTTGAGATGTTCCGAGACCTGCATGAGATGCGGATCTATCTGTCCATGACCTATCCCGATACG
>NZ_JAACGC010000013.1:0-79701 GCF_029237385.1 Aeromonas sp. 1HA1 | reverse complement strand
CGGGTTTTGCGGCGTTTACCATTGAACTCGCTATCCGCGAAGGTGAGCTGGTGACTCATGCTGAACCTCATACCTGATGCCAAGTGGGATTCATGATCTCACATCAGGGACTTGTTCGCACCTTCCCAAGGCATAGCGCCCTCAGCTACGTCTCTGCCGCTCTCTCACCATGCGCATTTTGCGCTTGGCTCTTTGCAAGATGCGATGCGCTTCAATTCAGGACGCGAAGAGAGCTGGAGCCAAGTAATCAGAAACCGGCCGTATTCAGCTGACTACGGGATCGCCACCACAGAAAACATAAAAATATAACCAGCTGATTATTAATGTATTTTGTCTCATTCCGGATGGCTTTCGCCCCTATTTTGGGGCTTTTTTCATCCTCTGGCATAGTCGCTGCATTGTCCTAGTCAGACACTACTCAATGGAGGACGGAACATGAAACTTCAACCTTTGGCATTGTTCCCCTTGCCTTCCCACGTACTGCCAGGTGGCAAGCTTCCACTGCGTTTGTTTGAACCACGCCACCTGCAGATGCTCAAAGAGTCATTCATCAATGACCAGGGCTTCGGCATAGTGATGGAAGAAGCGACCACCACGGGCAAGTCCGGGCGCATCCTGCCGGTCGGTACCCGGGTGAAGGTGACCGATTTCTACACCCTGAATGACGGCCTGCTCGGCGTAACAGTGCTCGGCATGGAACGTTTCTGCATCCATGAGATGGAAACGGACGAGATGGGATTGCGCCGGGCCAAGGTCGAAGCGCTGCCCAACTGGCCGAGTGCCCACTCAAACTTCAGTGACAAACAGTTGGTCATCCGGCTGCGGGAAGTGTTCGAGCAGTATCCGGAGCTCGACGAGCTCTACCCCGACAAGCAGTTTGACGATGCGACCTGGCTCTGCCAACGCTGGCTCGAAATTCTGCCCATGCCCATCTATGAAAAACAGATGTTGATTGCCAAACAAAATAGCGAAGCGGCTCGTCAATTCTTGCGCCGACTGATCACACAGTGAGTCAAAAAGAACATTGCAAAATGCGAATATTCCCATAATGAAAATAACATTTTCGCATTTTGCAAACGTCGGCGATAGATAACAGCAATAACACAGCCGCAAGCCGCATAAACAGGTTCTGAAAAGTTGGCACGACTTTTTCATATAGAACCGTACAACCCGATTTATCCCGTGCTCTCTTCAGTATTTGCTGAAGAATTGGTCAACCACCCAGGTTGACCATTTTTTTTACCTGCGATCCGCCAGCGCGGGGCTGATATGACGCTGCAGGCACTCTCTCAGTCGCATCAGACTGATGGGCTTGGCCAGAAAATCATCCATTCCCTGAGCCAGACAACGGGCCCTGTCTTCGGCCATGGCATTGGCCGTCAAGGCCACTATGGGCACCTTGCAACCCAGTTCCCGCAAGCAGCGAGTCGCCTCCAGTCCATCCATCTGTGGCATCCGCATATCCATCAGGATGAGGTCCGGCTGCTGCTCCGCTACCTGCGCCAGCGCCTCCAGGCCATTGGCTGCAAGCCGTACCCGGCTTACCAATTTTTGCAGCATGAGGGACACCACCAACTGGTTGACCGGGCTGTCTTCCACCACCAGCACATCCAGATCCTGAATGGGCAGTTGATCCGGCTCGGGCCGGCTGCTGCACTCGCACGGCAGTGCCATGCCGGGCAACTCGAACCAGAAGCAACTGCCCTGACCAGGAGCGCTCTGCAGACGGATCTCCCCACCCATTAACTCCACCAGCCGTTTGCTGATGGCCAGCCCCAGCCCTGTCCCGGAGAAACGGCGGGTCGCCGAGCTGTCAACCTGGGAGAAGGGCTCGAACAGAAGCGCCTGATCCTCGGCCGAGATGCCGATCCCGGTATCGGTGACCGACACCCGCAACCGTTGCTCGTACCAACTCAGTTGCAACAAGACGCTGCCCTGGCTGGTGAACTTCACCGCATTGCCGAGCAGGTTGCTGATCACCTGTGACAGCCGCACCGGATCCCCCTGCAGCTGGGGTGGCACCGCCTCATCCACCCGCCAGCGCAGGACTATGCCCTTGCTCCTGACACGCTCTTGCAGCGGTTCGATCAGGGATTGGCACAGCTGGGCAGGGAGCAGGGTCTCGCAATAAAACTCCAGGGTATGGGATTCTATTTTCGAGAAGTCGAGCACATCGTCGATGATGGTCTGCAGCAGACGAGCCGAGTGGGTGGCATGTCCGAGCAGGGTCTGCTGCTGAGGCTCGAGCTGGGCATGTTGCAACAGATCCAGCATGCCCAGCACCGCATTCATAGGGGAGCGGATCTCGTGGGTCATCATGGCCAGGAACTGCGACTTGGCGCGGTTGGCCGCCTCTGCCTCATCCCGTGCCCGGGCCAGCTCCTGCTCGCGGCGGATCTGGTTGCCCACATCCCGCGCCGTGCCCCGATAGCCGATGAAGATACCGGCAGTGTCGAAGCAGGGCTCGGCATTGATCTCCATCCAGCAGGGCCCGCTGGCCAAGCTGACCTGGGCTCGCACCGCCCGTACCGGCAGATGCTGCTCGATGAGGCGGCGGTACTTGCCCCACTCGGGATCCCGCCGATCATAGACGTAATCGTAGAGACTCTGACCGGGCGGATGCGCTTTCACATCCCCCTGATAGCCAGGTGCCGACACATAGCTGAGCCTGTGCTCTGTGTCCGTCTCCCAAAACCAGTCGGAGGCCATTCCGGCGAAGCTGCGAAAACGCTGCTCGCTGGCCTGCAGTGCCAGCGTCTTGAGCTCGACCTGCTCCTGCAAGCGGGCACGATAGGCGATGTTGACCAGCGCCTGGGAGATGAGCGGACGGCAGCGTTGCATCGCCGCCTTGCTCTTGAGATCGAAGGTGCCCATCACAGCGTGACGACAGATGAGGACGCCGGAGAAACCGGGCGCGCGCAGCCCCGTCATCATGACGCTGGCCCAGCCGGCTACATCGGCCAGTGGCGCCAGCTCAGGCAACTGGGTCGGATCATAGATGACCAGGGTCTCACCCTCGATGGCGCGAGAGAAGAGCGGGGTCAGCGGCCAGTGTCGCCCCACTTCACCATCCTGGGTGCTGAGGTGGGTGATGCCGTCGCCAACCTCCCAGGCCACCACATCCGCATGTTCGAAACCAATGAAGGGCTTGAGCACCTGAATAAGGCTGTCCAGCACCTGCTCCAGGGTCTGGGCATCGGCCAGTGTTGCGACCCCGCACAGCAGGGTCTGCGACTCCTGGCGGTACTTGACCTCGCGCTCCCGACAACGCACCAGCTCCACCAGCGTGGTCTGCAGCTTGTCACCCAGGGCTTCCAATTCCGTATTACCTATCATCTTGTTTCCAGCGCCATATATCAGCTGTCGAGGAAGATCACACTCGATACCATCAGGTTGCCGTGTGCCAGCTCACCGTGGGGCAGACGCCCCTGCTCACCGAAGGTAAACGGGGTAATGAAGGGGATGTCCCCCAGCCGAGTGTGAAATTGATCGACAAATTGGCATAAGCTATCACCAAGAGCCAAGCGACAACCAGCACAAAAGATCACAAGGGCCCCGAACGGCCGCATCTCAGCGCTCATGCCGTACTCGGGTTCGATGTGAGTCGCATTCAGACTGCGCTGCAGCAGCCCCTCCTGACTGCTGTACATCAGCAAGAGTCGCTCGCCAAGCTGGATATCGGTAAAGAGGCGCAATCCGCCACCTTCTGTCACCACCTCGGGATGGGATAGCTTGTAATAGGGCATGTCGTCCAGGGTGCCCACCTGGCGGGCCAGCGGCGAGAGGGTGGTATCCCGCAATATGGGGCCCACCGGCCAGGCAGTGGTTCGCCCGGTCCAGCGAGCGTAGACCTCAGCGGCGGGCTCATGATCTATGGTGAGGATCTCGCGCCCCGCCAGGGCTGTGATGGTACCGCGATGCTCGGTCGGGACATAGCCCGAATGAAACTGAAACGCCAGTTGGCAATCGGGATAGAGCACCGCCAACACGACTCCCTCACGGGCACTGCCCTCATCCCAGCACAGCTGCCAATCGCCGCTGACACTGTTGTCCGCTGCCGAGCCTCCCACGACAGGGACGCTCGTTCCAAGCTCTGCTTCAATGCTGGCCAGCATCGCCTCCTCCTGGCCCGGGCTGGCGTGCAACAGGATGAGCTGAGGCAGCTCGCCGGGACGCCCGCCATCGGCGATGGCGGCACGCAGCAACTGGCGAATATCCACGTCCTCCCCCGCCTGCCCTGCCACCCCGTAGGCGCCCTTGCCATCGTAGAGAGCGGCCACTGCCAGCCCTATCCCCTGACGGGCGTGGTGGCCAACCTGGGTCATGACGCCGCCGCAGGAGCTACAACCGATCAGTCGGGTCGTCGGAAACTGTTGCTTGAGGTGACGACGCAGTTCCTCGGCATCGTGCGCTTGGGTAAAATAGACCAATAACAGTGAAGGGGAATGGGGCGATTGAGCGAGCAGCCGCTCACTGACCTGCCGGGCAGCCAGCAGGGGGGTCTCTTCAAGAGAGTGAGCCGTCAGAAAGTTCAACACCATCTCCTAGTTGTTCGTGATGCTAGGGGTAAGCAAAAATCATACCTTTATCAAACAATTATCTGACTTTATGGGCTAGAATGGCCCTCAAATGAGCCCAACCAAAGGACTGCTGCATGTGGCAGAAAAACATCAATGACTTTGATCGGGTCGTCGCCATCGGTGGCGGCCACGGCATGGGCCGCGTGCTCTCTTCACTCTCGTTTCTCGGCCAGCGGCTGACCGGCATCGTCGCCACCACGGACGATGGCGGATCCACCGGGCGCCTGCGCAAGAGTCAGGAGTGTATCGCCTGGGGAGATCTGCGCAACTGCCTCAATCAACTGGTGACCGATCCCAGCATCGGCAGCCTGTTATTCGAATATCGCTTCGCCGGCCGCGGCGAGCTGGCGGGTCACAACCTCGGCAACCTGATGCTGCTGGCGCTCGACAACCTCTGCGTGCGTCCCCTTGATGCTATCAAGCTCATCAGTGACATGCTGAAAATAGAGTCACAATTGTTACCCATGTCAGAGTTTCCCACCGACCTGTGTGCCCACACCGTCTGTGGCAAGCAGATCCTGGGAGAGGTTTCCATCGATCAGCTCGATACGCCACCCCTCTCCCTGAGTCTGAGCCCGGAAGTGCCGGCGACTCGTGAGGCGGTGCAGGCGCTGGCTCAGGCCGACATGATCATACTCGGGCCAGGCAGCTTCCTGACCTCCATCATGCCTCCCCTGCTGCTGGCCGAGGTGGCACAAGCCATCAATGAGAGCGATGCCATGCTGGTGTTCATCTGCAATCTGGTGGCCGAGAGCGGGCCTGCCAGTCAGCTGAGTCTGCTCAACCAATGGCGCTGGCTGGAGTCACGAGTCGGTACGGGTCGCGTCGATGCTATTCTGGCGCCCGCTGGGGAATATCCGGCCGAGTTGGCCAGTCGCCTGATCCAGGCCGAGCTGGGCGAGGCCGAACTCCCCCACCGCCACGACAGACTGAAGCTCAAGCTGGCGCTGGATCGGGTGATCCAGCAACTGGTCAATCAACGCTAATGACAGCTATGCGCAGCGGCGAACCGGCTGGTTCCCCTGCGCAGCAAGCTCAGTGGTAGTTGGCAAGGTGAGAGAGCACCTGGGGCAAAGATTGCTCCAGCTGGGTCAGTAGCCGGGCGACGTCGTCGGCATCTTCATGTTTGCAAGCCAGCTCCAGTGCCGCCACCTGCTGGTAACTGAGCTGTGCGCCGTAGCTGCCACAGGAGGATTTCATGCTGTGGGCAAGCCGCGCCAGTGCGGGCCAATCCTGCCGCTCATAGAGTGGGCGCAGCTGGGCGAGCTGCTCACCCACCTCCTCGATAAACACCGAGATCACCACAGGCATCATCTCCTCGCCAATGTCTTCCGCCAGCTGTCGCAGCACCTTTTGATCCAACCATTCCATCCCTCAGTCCTCATTTGGCGGTATTCAAACAGAACATACTATAGATGCCTGGCGTGACAACGTCACTCCTCGCTCGCCTTCTGCTTGTCGACCGGCGAACGGCCGCAAAAACGAAAAATGTGATCCGGTTCTAGGAATGTGGCGATAGGCAGACCAGATTGAAACATAAATGTTGCCAACCAATTAACATTTATACAACACTGGTGGCAGTGAGAATGATGCGACTCAGCAACACCTCTCTCATCCCTTTTGCCTGTATGGCTGCTGCGAAGAACCAGGGTAGGATTCTACCCTGGTATTTTTTTATATTTAAATCAGCTAATTACCGAGTCTGACTGCCGCATACACGCTCACCCAGCCGAAACAGGCTGAACTCGCCGGGCGCCATCCTGACCCAGTTTTCATTGCCAGTCAGTGGACGGGTTGCGATCAGGGTCACCACGTCATCCGGGGTCGTCTCACTCTGGAAATCGATGGCTACATCTTCATCCAGCAACCTCGCCTCGCCAAAGGGCGCCCGCCGGGTGAGCCAGTGCAGGTTGTTGCTGCAATAGGTCATCACAAACTCCCCATCCGACAGCAGCATGTTGAATACCCCGAGCCCGCGCAACTCGTCACACAGGGTGGACAGATAGCGAAACATGGCGGGGAAGTTGGCGGGACGCTTGGGGTATTTCTGCTCCAGCCGGTTGAGTAGCCAGCAAAATGCATGCTCGCTGTCGGTGTCCCCCACCGGGCGGTGCCGCCCGGTAGCGAGTCGCTTGTAACCAGTCAACTGGCCGTTGTGGGCAAAGGTCCAGTAGCGGCCCCACAGTTCACGGGTGAACGGATGGGTATTTTCCAGCGACACGCAGCCCCGGTTAGCCTGCCGGATATGGCTGACTACAGCGCGGCTCTTGATAGGCAACGCCTGTACCAGCTTGGCTATCGGCGACTGGGCGCTGGGCTCGGGATCCTTGAAGGTGCGAAAACCCCTCCCCTCATAGAAGGTAATCCCCCAGCCATCCTTGTGGGGCCCCGTCTTGCCGCCGCGCAGCATCAGACCGGTAAAGCTGAAGCAGATATCGGTCGGCACATTGGCACTCATGCCGAGCAGTTCGCACATAACCAGCGGACTCCTTATTACTGGGCATCTTTTTTCAATCAGCAGGACCAGCCTGATGCAAAGCACCGCCGATCCCGCCGCTTATCAGGGCAGGTACAACCGAAATATGGCCTGGTGAGGCTCGCACATCCCGGCTGACGATACTTCCTTACTTGGCCATCTCTTTTTCGACCAGCTGGATCAGGATATGGATCACCTTGATATGCACTTCCTGAATGCGGTCTGCATAGCCAAAATGCGGCACCCGGATCTCGACGTCGGCCAGACCCGCCATCTTGCCACCATCCTTACCGGTCAGTGCTATCACCTTCATACCCTTGGCATGGGCAGCTTCGATGGCCTTGAGGATATTGCCCGAGTTGCCGCTGGTGGAGATACCAAGCAGCACGTCACCACGACGGCCGACCGCTTCCACATAACGGGAGAACACGTAGTCGTAACCAAAGTCGTTGGAGACGCAGGAGAGGTGGCTGGGATCCGAGATGGCGATACCGGCATAGCCAGGACGATTCTCGCGATAACGGCCGGTCAGCTCTTCGGCAAAATGCATGGCATCGCAGTGGGAGCCCCCGTTGCCACAGGAGAGCACCTTGCCTTCCTGCTTGAAGGAGTCGGCGAGCAGCTTGGCAGCGGCTTCAATGTTTTTCAGGTTCTGTTCATCTGCCAGGAACGCCTGGAGCACGCCGGCAGCTTCGGTCAATTCATTGCGGATCAGTTCTTGGTACATGATGTCTCTTCCAAAATGTGGGCGACGCCATTGTCGCACAAGCCAATCCAATCGTCGCCCCCCGCCCCTCAAGATGCCGCCGGCAGGACGTTATGCCGATCACATAGCCAAAGTAACAAGCTTGTAAACATCTTGATAAGTTTGTGCGTATGAATTACAACATGGGCCATGTTCAACAGGTCAGACCTCTGAATCAGTTAACCCACTTTTCACCCAACTTCGGCAACTCATGCAAGGAGCGAAATATGACGACGACACTCACTCTGCTCGGGGTGATCCTGGTGATCGGCGCCATGGCTTATCGCCGGGCGTCTCTGTTCACATCCACGCTTGCCACGGCAGCCGCACTTATCGCCGGCACATTCTATGGCCATGCCCCCCTGCTGGTGTGGGTACTGTTCGCCGTGATTGCCATCCCCCTCAATCTGGTGGATTTTCGCCGCAATCAGCTGACCAAGCCGCTGTTCAAGATCTACAAGTCCATCATGCCGGAGATGTCCCGCACCGAGAAGGAAGCCATCGAAGCGGGTACCACCTGGTGGGAAGCAGACCTGTTTGCCGGCAACCCGGACTGGAAAAAGCTGCATGCCATCCCGGTCAGTACGCTGTCAGCCGAAGAGCAGGCCTTTATGGATGGTCCGGTCGAGGAAGTGTGCCGTATGGTCAACGACTGGGAAGTGACCCACGAGCGGGCCGATCTCTCCCCCGAGGTGTGGCAATACCTGAAGGACAACAAGTTCTTCGCCATGATCATCAAGAAGAAATACGGTGGTCTGGAATTCTCCGCTTATGCTCAGTCCTGCGTACTGCAAAAACTGTGTGGCGCCAGTGCCGTGCTGGCTTCCACCGTGGGCGTACCCAACTCGCTCGGCCCGGGCGAACTGCTTCAACACTACGGTACCGATGAGCAGAAAGACCACTACCTGCCCCGTCTGGCAATCGGCAAAGAGATCCCCTGCTTCGCCCTGACCAGCCCGGAAGCCGGTTCCGACGCCGGTTCCATCCCCGATTTCGGTATCGTCTGTAAGGGCCAGTGGGAAGGGGAAGAGGTGCTCGGCATGCGGCTGACCTGGAACAAGCGCTATATCACGCTCGCGCCCATCGCCACCGTACTGGGGCTGGCCTTCAAATTGCGCGACCCGGATCACCTGCTGGGGGAAAACGAGGAGCTCGGGATCACCTGCGCCCTGATCCCCACTCATATCAAGGGTGTTGGCATTGGCCGTCGCCACTTCCCGCTCAACGTGCCGTTCCAGAACGGCCCGACCCAGGGCAAGGATGTGTTCGTCCCGCTGGATTTCATCATCGGTGGCCCGGCCATGGCCGGTCAGGGCTGGCGCATGCTGGTCGAGTGTCTGTCGGTCGGTCGCGGCATCACATTGCCCTCCAACAGCACCGGTGGCGTCAAGATGCTGGCCCTGGCGAGCGGTGCCTACAGCCGCATCCGTCGCCAGTTCAAGCTGCCCATCGGCAAGATGGAAGGCATTGAAGAGCCGCTGGCCCGCATCGGCGGCAACGCCTACATCATGGGCGCCGCCGCCAACCTGACCGTGACCGGTATCGACCTTGGCGAGAAACCTTCGGTCATCTCCGCCATCGTCAAATACCACCTCACCGACCGGGCCCAGAAGTGCATCATCGATGCCATGGACATCCACGGTGGCAAGGCGATCTGCATGGGCCCCAACAACTATCTGGCTCGTGGTTATCAGGGTGCCCCCATCGCCGTCACGGTGGAAGGGGCCAACATCCTGACCCGCAGCATGATCATCTACGGTCAGGGCGCCATCCGCTGTCACCCTTATGTGTTGCCGGAGATGCTGGCGGCTAGCCACCCTGACAAGGATCAGGCGCTGAAGGACTTTGACAAGGCGATGTTCAGCCACGTCGGCTTTGCCATCAGCAACCTGGTGCGCAGCTTCTGGCTCGGCGTTACCGGCGCCCGTTTTGCCTCTGCACCGTACAAAGATCAGACCAAGGGCTACTACCAGCAGCTCTCCCGCCTCTCGGCCAACCTGGCCTTCCTGTCAGACATGGCGATGGGCACCCTGGGTGGCGAGCTCAAGCGCAAGGAGCGGGTCTCCGCCCGTCTCGGCGACGTGCTGAGCCAGCTCTATCTGGCTTCCAGCGCCCTCAAGCGCTATCAAGACGAGGGACGCCAGCAGGCCGACCTGCCGCTGCTGCACTGGGCACTGCAAGATGCCATGTTCAAAGCACAAGAGGCGATCGACGAGCTGCTGCGCAACTTCCCGAACCGCTGGATTGGCTTGGCGCTGCGCGTCATAGTGCTGCCCCTTGGCCGTGACATGAAGCGTCCGAGCGACAAGCTGGACAGCCAGGTTGCCCGTCTGCTGCAAACGCCAAGCGAGACGCGCAGCCGTCTGGCCCAGGGCCAATACTTGACCCGCGAAGAGGGCAACCCCTTCGGTCTGCTGGAACAGGCGCTCGATGACGTGCTCTCTGCCGAACCGCTGTTTGAGAAAGTATGCAAGGCTGACGGTATCAAGCGTCCGTTTATGCAGCTGAACAAGGTGGCGGATGCTGGTCTGACGCTGGGAGTGCTCAACCAGACCGAGGCTGACCTGCTGCGCCGCGCCGAAGAGAGCCGCCTGCGCACCATCAACGTCGATGATTTCGACCCCATAGATCTGGTTGCCAACAAGGCCCTGTTCGAGCCTTCTGCCTATCACAGAGCAGCCTGACACACAGAAAAGTCGTCAAACGCCTCCCGTTGGGAGGCGTTTTTTATAGGCCCGGATCACGATAACAACAAAGAGATTTCATAGATCAAATTTTATTTCTCAATAAGTTTCCTATCCTTAGTGAAGCAGTTAATGTAAGCACAGGATCCCAAACAGGATTGCATGATGGATGACCAAATCCTGATTATTGACGATGACGATCTGCCCCTTCTCGATAACCAGCAGGCTGGATGGAAGGTGATGATTGTGGACGATGAACCCGAAGTGCATCGCATCACCAAGATCACCCTGAGCAAGTTTGAATTCGATAACAAACCCATTGAATTTTTGCATGCTTATTCAGCCGCACAGGCCAAGGAGTTGCTCGCCCAGACCCCGGATGTAGCCCTGTTGCTGCTCGACGTCGTTATGGAAGTCGATCACGCCGGTCTCGATGTGGTCAAGTTCGTGCGCGAGGATCTGCAGAACAAGATGGTGCGCATAGTGTTGCGAACCGGACAACCGGGTCAGGCACCGGAAGATGATGTGGTCACCAACTACGACATCAACGATTACAAGGACAAAACCGAGCTCACCTCCCAGAAGCTGCGAACCCTGTTGCGGGCCAGCCTGCGTTCATATCGCGATATACGTACCCTGGAGAGCAATCGTCAGGGGCTAGAGAAAGTCATCGAAGCCTCCAAGGGGATCTTTGAGAAACGGTCACTGCGCCAGTTTGTCGAAGGAGCTCAGGAGCAGCTAGATGCCCTGATCAATCAGGAAGAGTCCCAGATCTATGATGTAAAGCAGTTTACCTACGAGGTACGGGATCAGATCCTGGAGCCACTGCTGCCTGGCCATCCGTCCGTGCGGCTGGTCGATGCCCCTCTGATATTGCGTCAGGCCATGGCCAACCGGGCTACCGTCTATGACGGTAATCAGATGGTGCTCTACTGCCAGAATCCCCGTCATCACCTGCTGTTTCATATCGAGACGACCCGCCATCTCAGCCAGATGGACACGGGCCTGCTGAGCCTGTTTACTGAAAACATCATAGTGGCGCTGGAAAATATCCGGCTCAACGAAGTCATCGCCGACAACCAGCGCGAGATCATTTACCGCATAGGGGAGCTGGTCGAAACCCGCTCCAAGGAGTCTGGCCTGCACGTCAAGCGGGTCGCCCTCTACACCGAGCTGTTCTGCCTGTTGCTTGGTATGAGCGAAGAGCAGAGCGAGCTCATCAAGCGCGCCTCTCCCCTGCACGACATCGGCAAGGTAGGGATCCCGGATGCCATACTGCACAAGCCGGGTAAGCTGACCCCGGAAGAGTGGGAGATCATGAAGACCCACGCCCAACTGGGGCAGGATATGCTCTCCGGCAGCGATCTGGCGCTGTTCCAGATAGGCGCCACCATAGCCGGCAACCACCATGAGAAATGGAATGGCAGCGGCTATCCCCGTGGCCTCAAGGGCGATTCAATACCGCTCGAGGGGCGTGTGGTGGCGCTGGCCGACGTGTTTGATGCCTTGGGCTCGGATCGCTGCTACAAGAATGCATGGCCGCTGGATAAGGTGCTCGCGCTGATTGAAGAGGAAAAGGGGCAGCACTTCGATCCCCAGCTGGTGGATCTGATGCTGGCCAATCTGGACAAGTTCCTCAAGATCCGCGAGCAGCACAAGGATATCTACGTCGGGGATCACTGATCCTCCCTCACGCCAACCGGCCAGCAGCCACAGATGACAAAGCCGCCTCAACAGGGCGGCTTTGTCATTCAGGGCAGACTCTTACTGCTCGGGCAGGTTCAAGTCCAGCTTGGCCTCGGATTTGGCTCCCTCATTTTCTGCCTTCTGCGCAGCCATCGCCTTTTGCAATGCCCGGCGTTTTTTCAACAGGATGAACCCAACCCCGCCGAGCAGAGCCACCAGGATACCGACACCGCCCAGCAACCAGAGCAGCCAGCCGCGGCTCTCTTTCTCCTCAAATTTCACCTGGATGGGTACGGCTGCTGAGGCAACGGACGCGGCCGAAGGGGGCTGCGCCAGCACAGGCAAGATGTTGAATGACTTGGCCGGCAGAGTGACCTGGATCTCGCGGCCCAAGCGGGTAGTTCCGAACAGGGTGGCGGTCACATCATACTGGCCAACCTCCTTGATGGCGGAGAGATCGATCTCCACTCTGGGCTCGGTCGCCACCGCGCTGAACGCCATGCTGGCTCCGACGGTATTGGCAGCCTTGCCCTTGATGATCACGGAGGCGGGATCCAGCTCATCGCTGTCAATCAGGAAGGAGAGCCTGGCACCGTACTCTTTTGACGGCACCGCCAAGCTATAACCGACCGGTAGCGGGTAGATCAGCACATCCTGATGACGGGCCCGTGAGAAGACCTGATTGCCGGTGCTGTAGAGCGCTCTATACTTGCCGGCCGGGACATCCAATACCGCCTTGGCGGTCATGATGCCATCACCCGGCACCTCGTCGAGCCCCTTGCCATCATCGCGATAATGTCCAAGTAACTCATCCAGAATGGGCTCGCCCTGCTGCTGGGCATCGTTGAAGCGCTGCAGCTTCACCGTCATGCCGAGATCCGTGAGGTAGTAACCCTCTTTGGGCGGGGCATCGTCGATCAGCAACCAGGACTTGAGTTTGACGACTTCCCCCTGATAGAGCTGAGCCGGCAGCAGATCGGTTTCCAGTTTGATATTCGACAGGATCCGCACCCTGTTTTCAGGATCCACCTCGCCGATGGCCTGCCAGGGGCCCGGCATGGGGTCACGGATGGTGATGAGATCCTGATCCTTGAGTGCCAGCCAGCCCACATCGGGCGGGGTTACCTTACCGACATACAGCTTGCTGCCATCGGGCCTCACCAGTATCACCGAAGGGGTGCCCGGCTTGCGCGTCACTATGAAAGTGATCTCCTTCACCCCGTAATCGATGCGAAAGCGGTTATCGAGCAGGGGAATGTCAGAGGGGGCAAACACCTCGTTGGCTGTGACCGTCAGTGAGGTCAGCAGCAGCAGGCCACTCCATAGCTTACTCATTGCCGCCACAGGCAGGCTCCTCCTTTCTTCTGGACCAGATCCAGCCTCGCCTCGTGCACGGCTTCGATGTCGGCGCCGGCACGCACTACCTTGAGTGGTGGACGGTTGCTCTCCAATCGACGGATGCTGGTGTCCTGGTTGCGCTCGTTCTCCTGGCTTTCGGTGGCCAGGTTCAGCTTGGTCTGGCCACCCGTCATCAGCAGGTAAACGTCGGCCAGGATCTCCGCATCGAGCAAGGCCCCGTGCAAGGTCCGGTGGGAATTGTCTATGCCGTAGCGATCGCACAACACATCCAGGTTGTTGCGTTTGCCCGGGAAGAGATCCCGCGCCATCGCCAGGGTATCTGTGATGCTGCAGATATCCTTGGTCTTGAAGTTGAGTCCGAGCTTGCCGAACTCATAGTCCATGAAGCTCACGTCAAAGGGCGCGTTGTGGGCGATAAGCTCGGCGCCACGAATGAATTCGATGAAGTCGTTGGCGATCTGGCTGAACGGGGGCTTGTCGACCAGAAAGGCATCCGTGATGCCGTGCACCTGGATGGCCTCGGGATCCACCAGCCGATCCGGCTTGATATAGACGTGGTAGTGATTACCGGTCAGCTTGCGGTTGATCACCTCCACACAGCCGATCTCTATGATGCGGTGCCCCAGATAGATGGGGCCACCGGCGGTGTTCATACCTGTGGTTTCAGTATCCAGAATGATCTGGCGATTCAGTTGGGGTGTGTTCATGATCCAATCTATGTCAAACTTCGGCCTTACCCGCTAGTTTACCCCAAGACTCATGCTAAAAAAGATCGATTGCTCATGTTAAAACACATTGATTTATACACGGATGGTTCCTGCCTAGGCAATCCTGGCCCGGGTGGCTATGGCGCTGTCCTGGTCTATGGCGATCACCGCAAGGAGATTTCCGGTGGTTTTCGGCTGACCACCAATAACCGGATGGAGTTGATGGCCGCCATCATGGGGCTACGCACTCTCAATGCAGCCTGCCAGGTACGGCTCACCACCGACAGCCAGTATGTGCGCCAGGGGATCACCCAGTGGATCATCGGCTGGAAAAAGAAGGGATGGATGACCTCAAACCGCCAGCCGGTCAAGAACGTCGATCTCTGGAAGGCGCTAGATGCGGAAGTGGCCCGCCATCAGATAGAGTGGCTCTGGGTCAAGGGACACTCGGGTCACCCCGAGAATGAACGCTGCGATGAGCTGGCGCGAGATGCGGCCAGTGGCAAGCAGCTCGCCGAAGACACCGGCTATCAACCCTGATCCCTCTCTCAAGGGGTGACGAGCGTCTTTGACCCGAGAGGTCGAGAGTCGCTCGTCGAGGGTATGGGTTACCAGCCCTGACGCGCCATGCCCGGTGCCGCAATCGACTCAGGCAAACGCCAGCGACGGCGCACCGGGATGAGTGGAAAACGCCGTTTGCGCGCCGCTATCACATAGACAGATGCAAAGGGTCTGCAGTAATCCCGCCCCACACTCTCCCGCCACCAGCCAATCCGGCTCTGCTTGCCCATAAACGAATAGCCAAAGCGCTCATCAAACATCACCTCGCAACCAAGCAGGTGCAACCAGTCGGTAACCCGCGCCGGGGTGAACATGCGAGCCGACCAGGGCAGATGTTGACGCAGGAAAGGCAGACAATGACCGATACCGACCAGACTGAGCGGGTTATAACCGCTGACGATGAGCCAGCCATCGTCGGTCAGCACACGTTCGGCTTCACGCAGCACCTGATGGGGGTCGGGCGAGAAATCGAGGCAATGGGCGAGCAGACAGGCATCCACGCTGCCGGTTCGCACCGGCAAGGCCACTGGATCGCCCTTGATATCCAGCAGCCGACCACTGGTCGCCACCCCTATCTGGTGGCGTATGGAAGAGCAGCCACAGGAGAGCTCGGCGCTCAGGGCGCCGACTTTAAGCAGATGATAACCAAACAGATGTGGGCACCAGTTGTCGAGCCGCTCCTGGATCTCGGCCGCCACCCAGTCCCCCATGGGTAATGCCGACCAGCTGGTCGGGATCTCAATTTGTTGTTCGGTACGTGCCACCTGCATAATAGGGCTCAACTTGGGGTTCGAACGCCATCCAGTTATATAAGATACCCTCCATAAAGAGAAGCAGACTCATGTATACCGTTATCACAGTTCCAGCCTTTAACGACAACTACATCTGGTTGATCCGACACGAAAATCACTGTCTGGTGGTCGACCCGGGCGATGCGGTCCCCGTACTGGAGCGGCTGGCAGCGCTGGAGCTGCAACTCGACGCCATCCTGCTGACTCACCACCACCAGGATCATGTGGGCGGCGTCACTGCCCTGCTCACCCAGTTCCCTCACGCAAGGCTATATGGCCCCAAACATGATCCCATGCCCGAGCACCACGGTCAGTGGCTCGATGACGGGGATCAGATCAACTGGCATGGCCTGAGCCTGGATGTCATCCATGTGCCCGGCCATACCCGTGGCCACATCGCCTACCACGGCCATGGCATGCTGTTCTGTGGTGATACGCTCTTCTCCGCCGGTTGTGGTCGCCTGTTCGAGGGGACCCCGGCCCAGATGCATGACTCGCTGCAACGGCTCGCCGCCCTGCCCGACGACACCCTCATCTATTGTGCCCATGAGTACACCCTCTCCAACCTGCGTTTCGCCTACGCGGTCGAGCCTGACAACAGGGCGATCCAGCAGCGGATCGGGCTGATCAGCAAACTGCGTCAGCAGGGCCTTCCGAGTCTCCCCTCCCGGCTGGGGGATGAACGTGAGTTCAACGTTTTTCTGCGTTGCGAGCACGATTCTGTGAAATTTTCTGCTGAGAAATACGCCTTAAAATGCTTGGAAAATCCAGAGGATACTTTCGCCGTGCTACGCAGCTGGAAGGACGTTTTTTGAACAAACCTTGATCAGGGGGCCATTGCCCCTTATGATGCCAGCTGTTTTTCAAGAGATGACCTGAGCGAGATGAAGGTACGAACGGCCTTATTGACGGCGCTGTTTCTCAGCGGCTGCCAAAACCTGAGCCATCAGGATGACCGGGCGCTAACGGCAATCGAGCCGATCAAGTCCCCCCAAGTCAACAAAAAAGCGTATAAAAAACATTCTTCGCGCTTCCTGTTCGGTGACGAACAGATAGACGAACTGAATGACACCGAGAATCTGTGGGTGCGTATCAGCGAGGATATGCAGTTTGATCCACAGGATAACGACCGTGTCCGCCAGCAGCGTGATTGGTTGTTGCGCAATGATAAGCATCTGGCGACCATTGCCAGCCGGGCTGAGCCCTACCTGTATCTGATGGTAGAGGAAATCGAACGGCGTGAGCTGCCAATGGAGCTTATTACCATCCCCATGATCGAGAGCATGTTCGATCCCCACGCCCGCTCCCGTAGCAATGCGGTCGGGCTGTGGCAATTCGTCCCTGCGACCGGCAAGAACTTCGGCCTGCGCCACGACAACTGGTATGACGGCCGCCGCGATGTGCTGGCTTCCACCCATGCCGCGCTGGATTATCTGGAGTACCTGAACCGCTTCTTTGATGGTGACTGGCTGCAAACCCTGGCCGCCTACAATGCCGGTGAAGGGCGTGTGCGCAATGCCATAGTCCGCAATCAGAAGGCCGGTCGTCCAACCGACTACTGGTCCCTCGATCTGCCCCGTGAAACGCGCATGTATGTGCCCAAAATCCTGGCCATGGCGGACATGATACGCAACGCGGACAAATACAATGTCTCCCTGCCGGTACTGGCCAACAAACCTCAACTGCGGGTGGTCAACACCGGGGGGCAGATCGATTTGAACGTGGCCGCCCAGCTGGCGGGTCTGCGCCCGGCCCAGTTGAAAGAGGTCAATCCGGCCCTGAGCCGCTGGTCGACCTCTCCCCAGGGCCCTTATCGCCTGCTGGTGCCGGTCGAATATGCCGACACCCTGGAGCTGGCCCTGGCCGATCTGCCCCAGAGCGAGCGTATCCGCACCCGCTCCTACCAGGTAGCCAGTGGCGATACCCTCTCCCGCATCGCCCAGAACAACGGGGTGAGCGTGCAGCAGCTCAAACTGGCCAACAACCTGCGTGGCGACAACCTGCGCCGTGGCCAAACCCTGATGATTCCGACCGGTGGCAGCAAACAGGTCACCCGCCAGGCAGCCCAGAGCAAGTCGCAGCAGGTTGCCAGTCACAGCGGCAGCAAGATCCAGTACAAGGTACGTTCCGGTGACAACCTCTGGAGCATCAGCCAGGCTCACGGGGTGACTCATGATCAACTGGCCAAGTGGAATGGTCTTGATACCAAGTCGGCCCTGAAACCCGGCATGAAGCTGGTGGTCTGGACCAAGTAGGACAAGAGCAGCAACAAGTCCATGGGTTATCCGGTTGGTCGGGGTGGCTCACTCCCCTCCATCGCCGCCCGCTTTCAGGTCGCTGCGATGGATGTGATGCGCTGGAATCAGCCCGGCAAGAGCGATGACCTCAAGCCGGCTCAGGAGCTGACCCTGTTCGTGAAGAACAACAGCTGAGTGACCGTCACTTTATAAAAAAACACCCCGCCAAGTGCGGGGTGTTTTTTTTATCGGCGCCGAGGGCCATCAGGGAGTAATGGCCTGGGCCGCGAAGCGTGCAATGATGGGATTGTGATCCGAGGCGTCGGTCGCCGGACTGCTCACTTCCACCAGGTCCAGATTGCGGTAGTAGAGGTGATCCAGCGGACGGCCGAACGCGGTACGGCGCAGATCGGGCACCGGGATGGCCTCCTGCAGTCCCAGCTCGCCCACCAGCTTGTTCAGCCAGAATTCGCGCTTGTCGCTCCAGGTGTTGAAATCCCCCGCCAGAATGACAGGTCCCTGATGGCGATGGATGAGGGCGGTCAGATCATTGAGCTGCTCGCGAAAGGTGGCCATGCCCAGTTCGAAGTTGACCGCATGCAAGTTCACCACCAGCACACCGTCAGGATCGCCCTGCAAGGGGTACAGGCTGACCAGACCGGACTTTGGAATGCGTAGCAGCGGCTCTGGCGAACGAACGCCACAGACGAAGGCCTGTGGCGTTTTGGCGACCGTCATGACGCCAAACGAGACGCCACCCTGGGTGAATGCCTGCAACTGTTGCCACTGGAACTCACCAGCCTTGAGCCACTCCAGCATGTCCGGGTGGGTCGCCGACTCCTGCAGCAGCACCAGATCCTGGGATTTAGCATACTCATCCAACCCCTCGCGCCAGTTTTTACGTTGACCCTTGTAGAGGTTCCAGACAGTGACGCCAAACTCGCGGGGCAAGGCGGTGGAAGCCAGCGCCACCAGTGGCGGCTGCTGGCAATTGACGCCGGGAATGATGCCCTGTGCCGTCACCATATGATCCTGATCCGGCACCTCGAAACAACCGACCAACCCCAACGTCAGCAACGACGTTCCCAGAATGCGATAACTATTTTTCATTGGCTAACAACCACCTGCCTCTGCATTGTGTCATGACCATCACAAATGTCATCGCAACCGACTAGGCTCATGAATCGTGTCCGGCCGGCGCATCCAGAAGGAATTCAACGATGGCGAGACAGTACCAGTACCGCGTGACATTTTATGATCAACAAGGAAATTGTCATCAAGTGGATCTTTCCACCGTCTACCAGATCAGACGGGATCCCCAATGCGATCTCTGCCTGTTCGACAGTGAGCATTGTGTCGGTTCGGAAGAGATGCTGGAACGCATGATACGGCAAAAAACCGGCTTTGAGCAGGAATTATCCATCATCAACGCCCGGCTTATCTGAGCCGGATTAGACTGGAACCGGGCGGGATTTGCCCTGATCGTCGATGGCAACGTAGGTGAAAATCCCCTCGGTCACACAGTAACGCTGGGCTTCGTTTGCACGAAGCACCGGCTTGACCCAGACCTCCAGTTTAAGACGCATGGAGCTGCGGCCAATCTTCAGACAACGCCCATAACAACAAACCACATCACCGACTTTCACCGGGCTGTGAAAGGTCATGCCCTCGACAGAAACGGTACAAATACGTCCTTTTGCCAGCTCCTTGGCCATGATGCCCCCACCTATATCCATCTGGGACATGATCCAGCCCCCGAAAATATCGCCGTTGGGGTTGGTATCGGCTGGCATCGCCAGGGTTCTCAGCAACAGCTCCCCGTCAGGGTGACGTTTTGTATCTACCATCATTACCGCTCTCTCTATCATGGATGGCGGCATGATAGGGGGCGAGCCCCGCCTTGGCAAACCTCAATTACCCCACGGACCCAGCCCTGGCGCTGCATACCACCGCGCGGGAGACGATCCGTGAGCAGGCCAGACGTACCTCAGTTGCTCCGTGCTGCCAGCTCGGCAAACCAGTGGGCCGGATCGGGCCAGCGATAGGCAAAACCGAGGCGCTGACAGATGAGGCTGCCCTCGACCGGGGCAAAGATCCCTGCAGGCTCGATGAAGACGGGGGCCGGCAAGCCGAGCTGGCGGGCCGCAAAGGGATAAAATTGCTCGCGGCGCGGATGAACGGGGGCGCTCAGGTTGTAGGCATCCCGGTTTTCGCCTTGCGCCAGCATCAGCTGGCAAGCGGCCACCACATCATCCAGATGCACCAGGTTCACCGCCTGCCCACCCCCTTCCAGGGTCTTGCCCGCCAGGAAACGCCCGGGATGGCGCTCCGGACCATATAGGCCGGCCGGGCGCAGTACCATGGCACACTCCACACCTGCGTCCAGTACCGCCTGCTCGGCGGCCAGCATCCGCATACCACGAGCGTGGGCAGGGGCAGGCGGTTCATCCTCCCCTTGCCCCGGCGCCCATACCGAGGTGGCGCTCACGAACAGTACCCGCTGCACTCCCGTAGCTTTTGCCAGCTGGCACAGGCAGGCGATGGCCTCAGGGTAATCCTCTGTCTTGCTCGGCGGCACGCAGATCACCAGCTCGCGACACTGAAACGGCAGGGCCTCCAGCTGGACCGACAGTTGCAGCGGCCAGGCAGTTACCCCTTCGGCCGTCAGACGGGCGGCCTTCTCGGCCGAGCTGACCGTCACCACCACGGCCTTGCCTTGCGCCTGCAGCGCCCTAGCCAACGGCAGCCCCAGCCAACCCGCCCCCACTATCCCCGTCTGCTGTATACATTGTGTGGTCATTGGCAAAAATCCTGACAAAAAAAAACGGTCATCCATGATGACCGTCGAAAGTAACGAAGGAAATAGCTGGATTGACCAGTTACCTCCCACAGCGGGAAAATCGGGAGCGCAGGCTCCTAATTCGTGAGGCCTATGCTAGTGGCAGGCTGGCCAAAAAGCTTTGAAGCGGATCACAGTTGAAAAGGATTTCTGAAAACGCTTTCAATTTTTGGGCTACGCATAGACGAAGAATTGGCCCATTCAGGGCCAATTCTGTCTCGTCAGGCGACGGATTCGCGTCTGACCAGCTCGGCTTCGAACTTGAGCACCAGCCCGTCGACCGGCTTGTGATCCAGCAGGCGCAGGGCCAGCTCGGCCGCCCGGCCGCCCATCTCCTCGATGGGATAACGTACTGTGGTGAGTTTGGGGTAGATGTAACGGGCGTAGGGTATGTCATCGAAACCCACCACAGAGATCTGCTGCGGTATCTTGTAGCCCCGCTCCAGCAGGCAGGAGATGGCCCCCGCCACCATGGCATCGTTGAAACCGAGCACAGCGGTGAACTCGACGCCTCGCTCCAGCAGCTCACCCATGGCTACATAACCGCCATTCTCATCGGCGAAGGCTCGCCCAATCAAGGCAGGATCCAGCGCCAAGCCCGCCCGCTGCAGAGCGTAACGGTAGCCCGCCATCCGCTGCTGACCGTCGACGAACTGTTCGTCATCCGAGGTCACGAAGGCAATCTTGCGGTGACCCGCATCCAGCAGATGCTGGCAGGCGGTGGTGATGCCTGCCTGGTTATCCAGCCAGACACAACGATCCTCGGCACCCGGCACCTGGCGGTTGATGAAGACAATAGGGGTATTACCGGCCACCAGCTCGCTCAGCTCCTCGTCGGGCAGCGCCTTGCTGTGCAGGATCAGCGCATCGCACTGACGCTGCAGCAGCGCCTGGATAGCATGACGCTCGCGCACCGCATCGTGGTTGCCGGACATGACGATGGTGAACTTGTCCGCCTTGTCGACCATGGTCTCGATGCCGCGCATCATCTGGGCGAAGAAGGGGCCACCACACAGGTCCCCCACCAGAACGCCGATGCAGTTGGATCGCTTACTGACCAGCGCTTGGGCAAAACTGTTGGGACGAAAATTCAGTTCCTTCATGGCCGCCAATACGGCCTCACGCTTTTCTGGTGCCACCTGAGCCGTGTTGTTGATCACCCGCGACACAGTTGAAATGGACACATTAGCCAACCGAGAAACGTCTTTAATCGTTGCCACTATCAATTCCTTTGTTGGGGAAGCCTGTCTGTGTTGATCGGGCGATGATATCGAGCCTGTCAGACCAAGACATGGCGCCCGATCACCTGACTGGCTTCCTTTTGTCACAAAACCTTATGGGATAATAACCACTTTGGGGGAGGAAAGGGAATTGGGCAGCCGCCGCCGCGGCTGCCATCTCAATAAGCGTGACTCAGCTCGCGTTCGGACATGAAGCGCAGCGGTTGTTGCAGTTTGTGCTGATAGATGAGATCGAACGACAGCACGTTCTGCACGTAGTTGCGCGTCTCCTTGTAGGGGATGCTCTCGACCCAGACATCCATTGGCTTGTCAGTGCTCTGATCGCGCCAGCGTTTGACCCGGCCAGGTCCGGCATTGTAAGCCGCCGTTGCCAGAATGCGATTACCGTCATACACATCCAGCAGCCGCTTGAGATAGGCGCTGCCAAGGCGGATGTTCATGGCGGGATCGAACAGCTGCTGCTCGTTACGATAGGGCACCCCCAACTTGCTGGCGGTCTCCTTGGCGGTGGCTGGCATCAGTTGCATCAGACCACGCGCACCCACCGGCGATTCTGCCCGTGGATAGAGGGCGCTCTCCTGGCGCGATACCGCATAGAGCAAGCTCATATCCACCGAGCGCTCCCGCGCCATCTGGCTGAAGGTCTGCTTGTAGGGTTTGGGGAAACGCAACTCGATCGCATCCCAGGCTTCGGCACGGATGCTGGCCAGAATAGCCAGCTCATGCCATCCCTGATTGAGCGCTATGTGGCCAAACTCGATACGCTGGGCCACCGGGTTGCGATCCATGTTGTGGACCCACTCAGCGCGCGCCGCCGTGATTTCATTCATGTCCAGCAGCTCACGCACCCGCAGCAAGAAGGGCCAATGCTGAGTTGCAGTACGCCAGTCGGGTACCTTGGTGCCGGCGCTCTGGTTCTTGATCCGATATGGCACACCCGTGCGCTGAGCGGCCATGAAACCATAGAAACCGCGCAAGTTGGCCGTTTCCAGATAGAGATCCCACGCCGGTTTCTTTTGCCCCTGTACTTCCAACGAGCGCGCCAGCCAGTAACGCCAGCGATCCTCTTTCTGCAACGCCATCGGCATGCGCTTCACCCAGCCGGAGAGCCCGTGCCAGTCCTGCTCCCAGATGGCGAGCCGGGCACGCAGCTCCAGCAGATCCGGATCGACCAGCCGCACGACTGTGGCATCCACCCAACTGCGCTGGGAAGTGGATCGCGCCAGCAGCAGGCGACGGGCCACGGCTCGCTCCACCGGCTCCAGCTCTGTGGTGGTCAACCCGAAGCGCGTGCGCATCGTGGGCAATTGGCCCAGCACGGATTCGGGCTGCTGATTGGCATAACGGGCCAAGCCCAGCAGCAACAGCCGCTTTGAGGGGGCTGTGGTGGAAAAATAGGCCGGGTTCATCGCCTTGGCGGGCTGCTCGAACAAGGCGATCATCTGATCGGCGTAAGGCCGCATGCCGCTGCCAAGTTGGGCGCCCAGATGGCGTATCAGGTTGGGGTTTTCCGCTTCAAACGCCAAGGTCATGCGGGTCCAGACCTTCTCCTGGGTACGCAATCCAGCCTGCTGCCAGAGCTGGAACAAAGGGGTACAGGCATCGGGACGGGATTGGCCGCTCAACCAGAGCTTGCCCGCCTCCTGCAAGGCCTGAGTCTGGTGCCCCGTGTAGTAGCGCGCCTGATAGTGCATGCAGAGCAGATCGGTGGAGCTCGGCTTGGCCGGGTAGAAACGCAGGAACTGGGACCACTGCTGACTCTGGGCCAGATAGGTGAGGTAACTGCGTTCCAGCCGGTTGGATTGGGGCGTGTCACCGTGATCGCGAATGAAGCTGACAACCTTGTCATAGTCTGCCGCCCCGGGCCGGAAGGCCAGCTGGTAGTAATCCAGATAGGGCAACAAAGGATAATGGGTCAAACGGGCGCGAATTTGCTGGAAACGGGCCTGATCGTTGGCTCTTACTGCCTCATGGGCCTGACGGTAGAGGGACTGATCCATAGTCTGTGCTGCGACTTGCATCAGAAGTCCGGGCACGAACAGCGCCGATAATATGATTCCCTGCAGGGCTTTCACCAAAGACGTCTCCATTGCGCAGTAATACCACCGCCCGTTGGCGGTGGTGTCGTGCACTCATTCTACTCGTTAACGTGAAGGGCTACAGCTCGCTCGCCACACTATTTTTCGCGCCTGAAACAACGCCATCACTGCGGGTAAGACGTTTGACATAACGTTCCAGATAAGGCACTGGCAACGGCTTGGAGGCCAGATACCCCTGATAGAAATGGCAGCCCTGTGCCTGCAAAAACTCCAGCTGCTGGCGTGACTCCACTCCTTCTGCCGTCACGTTGAACCCCATGTGGCGAGCCATGGCGATAACGGCCTCGACGATGGCCATGTTGTCGCCATCCTTGGGAATGTCCTGGATGAAGGAGCGATCTATCTTGAGTTCATCGGCCGGCAGCCGTTTCAAGTAACTCA
The DNA here is from genome assembly GCF_029237385.1 of Aeromonas sp. 1HA1. Taxonomy (NCBI): domain Bacteria; kingdom Pseudomonadati; phylum Pseudomonadota; class Gammaproteobacteria; order Aeromonadales; family Aeromonadaceae; genus Aeromonas; species Aeromonas sp. 1HA1. Next base: position 55,315 of record NZ_JAACGC010000013.1, on the reverse strand, counting down.
GGGAGGAGTAACCGGCGCCGAAATCATCGATGGCGAAACTGATGCCGAGCACCTTGAGCTCGCTCATCTTGCTGATGGTATCTTCCGCATGGCCGAGCACCACGGATTCGGTGATCTCCAGATTCAGGCAGGCGGGATCCATGCCGGTGGCGGCCAGCACATCATGAATGCGCTCGACAAAGTCGCTGGCATGGAACTGCTTGGCACTGACATTGACCGAGAGCTGGGGGATGTGGATACCGTTCTCTTCCCACAGCACATACTGGGCGCACGCCTCGTGCAGCACCCAGTTACCGATGTCAACGATGAGATCCGTCTCCTCGGCAATGGGAATGAACTCGGCGGGAGAGACCAGCGCCCGCCCCGGCGGTTGCCAGCGGATCAGCGCCTCGACCCCTATGATGTCCCCCCCTTCCACCATGTGCTGCGGCTGGTAGTAGAGGGTCAGCTCCTGTTGGCTGAGGGCATTGCGCAGCTCGTTGTGAATGAGTAGCCGACGATCCGCCTGCTGCTGCATGGAGGCATCGAAGAAGCGGCGGGTCTTGCGGCCCGCCGATTTGGCCTGATACATGGCGGTGTCAGCCTGCTTGAGCAGATCGTCCACCCCCTGCCCACGGCCGGGGAAGAGGGTAATACCGACGCTGGCGCCTATGTGCAGCACCTGCTGGCCATGGGTGTAGGGGGCGGCGATCTCGCTGATGAGCCGCTCGGTGATGATGTCGGCCTGCATCTCCGCCTGGGGCGGGCTGGCCGACAGCGAGGGCAGCAGCAGCACGAATTCGTCGCCACCCAGCCTCGCCAGGCAATCCCCCTGGCGCACCAGCCGTTTGAGGCGAGTGGCCACCTCCTTGAGCAGCCAGTCGCCGGTGGCATGACCCAGGGAGTCATTGATGGTCTTGAAGTGATCCAGATCGATGAACAGCAGGGCCCCTATCAGGTGATCGCGGCTTGCCTCGCGGAACGCCTGAGCCAGGGTCTCGTGCAACTGGCGGCGGTTGGGCAGACCGGTCAGCTCGTCGTAGTAGGCGAGATGCTGGATGCGACGTTCGGCCTCCTTGCGCTCCGAGATGTCTTCGAAACAGATGACGAAGTGGCTGATCACCCCTTTGTCATCCTGCACGGGCGTGACGATTTCCCACTGGGGATAGATGTGACCATCGACGTGCTGGCGCCGGGTCTCTCCCTGCCAGCGGCTCAAGGTATTGAGCTCATAGCCCAGCCCCCCCAGCCCTGACCAGAGGTCATTGCCAAGATACAGCCCAATCACCCGCTGACTGTCAAAGCCGCTGATCTGGCTAAAGGCATGGTTGACCCGCAAAATCTTGAAGTCGGGATCCGTGATGATGATGCCCTCGTGGGTTTCGAAGGCCACTGCAGAGAGCCGCAGCTGGGCATCGCTCTGCAACCGCTCCAGCTCGGCCACCATGCGCACAGAGAAAATGGTCAGCACTGAATCCAGGTTGGGGATCTCGATCTCGCCTGAGAAGAGCAGTGCCAGATGGCCCAGGATCTGACCCTGTCTGTCGAACAGCGGCTGGGCGTAATAACGCTGCCCCGCTTTCAACTGCGGATTAAGCTGGCAATCGGCCTCGATGGTGACCACGCAGGCCTCACCACGCCGATAGAGCTGCTGGCAGGGCATGCCCGCGAGTTCGTACTCTTTGAGATCGATACCGTGACAGGCCAGTACCTTGAGGCGGTCGCTGCTGGTGCGCTCTGCCAGCCATACCGCATCCGCGACCAGGATATGGGCGAGTTGGTTGATCAGGGTATCGAAAAAGTCGAGCCCGGTTCTGGCGGACAGCGCTTGGGCCAGCTGGGCCAGCAGGGGATCTTGCAACAGGGGGAGCTGCTGGGACAGTTCAGGCGTACTGCGGGTGGTATCCAGCGGGGCCAGCCAGCCACAGCATACTTGCTGGGCAGAGACGTACTGGCCGCTCCAGAGCACATGGCGCACCTCGCCATGCTCGTCCATCAGGTGACCGATGAACTGGGCTGGCTGGCGTGAGTGGTAGAGTCTGGAGAGAAAATCAGAGAAGCCGGGTTCATCGTCCACGGCCAGCTGACCGGCCCAGGGATGTGCCCCCTCCCCTTGCCATAACTGGTAAGAGGCATGATCGGACAGGCTCCACTGCTCATGTTGCCGATCATAAAACCACATCATCTGAGTGCCCTGCTGTTTCATCTACTACTCCAACACCACGACAACCACGTTCAATACCCTGACAACTTGATAGAGCCACACAATACCCTCTCGCACTACGGGCATAGCGCGATAGGTGAGGAGTGAGAAAGAAGCGAGACTATGCGGTGAAAACCGGACATGAAGTCGACATGCGGCGCTGCCAAGGGGGGACAGAAACGATCCAAGTTTCCCATACTGCCTGCCAGTTTCATGGAGCTCAAGTGCTTTTTGACGCAGAACGGGAAAAGATCACAATTTATAAGTCGCGTGATAGTAAAGGATTCATTTCGTGACAAAGATCACATTTCAATATTCTGCCATGAGTACTCTGAAGGTGAAGACACAAGCAAGACGACCCGAAGGGGGCCAATATGAAAATCGAAATTACCAGCAAAATCATCGACATCACCCCGGCTATCCGCGAGCGCATTGAATCCCGCTTTGAAAAGCTCGAACGTCTTCAGGTGCCTCTTATCACACCCCATGTGATTGTCTCCAAAGAACGCCTGATGTTTATCGTTGAAGCCAGTGCTGGCATCCCCAACGGCAAACTGTTTGCACAGGCAGAACACGAGGATATGTACGCCGCCATCACCGAACTGGGGCAAAAGCTGGAACGTCAGCTCAACCGACACATCGAGAAGCCCATCGCCCGTCGTGCGGCCGCCAGTACCAAGGAAGTCGTACCCCAAGTGGATGAAGCCGACGCATAACCTGCAGCACATCGCGCGAATCAAACAATAAAGGCGGGATCTTCCCGCCTTTTTGCATCCTGACGTTGCCGCGAGTCGATGCCCCCTCCTTACCCTGTCTCAGCTTAACCAGTGCAGACGAGCATCCACCCCCTGTTGCAACGCATCCAGTATTGGCAGCATGAGCTGCGGATCGTCACCCCTTGGCTGATCCGCTATCTTGCGTTGCCAGCGCTCACGCCCCAGAAGCGAGAGGTTGTCATACACGGCGGGATCCAGCGTCGGCTGCGTGCCCAGCAAGGGCGGCGAGCGCAACGCCAGCCAGAGCCTGACATCCACCATAGAGCCCCCCTGTTGCAGCCGCTCGTTGAGTCGCACACCATCCCCATCATCCTCACCCCCTTGCAGGGGGGCCAGCGCTGGCAGCGCAAAGCGGCTGCGCCAGTCCCGGGGATCCGGCTTGGACGCGGCCACCGGATCGAACCAGGGCTGCGCCTCCACAGCATCGGTCAGCAAGGCCAAGTGCAGACGAAAATCAGCCCTGTCGCCGTGCTGGAGATCCCGATTTAGACGTTGCCCCAGCTGGGCCTCGTCAACCAACAGCTGATCACGTATCGCGCTGGGTAGCATGAGATAACTCTTGGAAATGGTGGTTTCATCGCTTATCGGCCGCAAATCGGATCCTGTGAGCAGGAAAAATCCCGTCAAGGGGTTCACAACAGCGGAAGATCTGTTAGTATGCGCCTCGCACTTGTGGAGGGGTTCCCGAGCGGCCAAAGGGATCAGACTGTAAATCTGACGGCTCTGCCTTCGAAGGTTCGAATCCTTCTCCCTCCACCATTTCAAGTGCAGTAGTCAGCAAGGCCAAGCAACAGATGCAATGCCCCGTGGAGGGGTTCCCGAGTGGCCAAAGGGATCAGACTGTAAATCTGACGGCTCTGCCTTCGAAGGTTCGAATCCTTCTCCCTCCACCAATCTTCAGAAAACCCGGCCTGGCGCCGGGTTTTCGCATTTCTGACCATGCAAAAACAGTGGGCCTTAAACCATCACACTGGCCCTATGAAAACGGGAGGCCTAAGCCTCCCGTTTTATATTCACCTGCCCGGCAGGGTGAAGCGATAGAAGATATCCACTGCCTGGGCCACCCCGCTCATGGCCTGCAGGTAGAGTCTGGGCATCAGCTCATAACGCAGCCTGAGCTCGGCAATGGGGCTGAACACACCGACCCCATACTGGAACTGCAAGCCGGGCAACAGATAGGCAGACAAGGTAACCTGAGTGTTGTTGCCACTGCCAGCAGTATCAAGCGCCACATCGCTCATGCCGAGGGATTTCCCCAGGCTGGAGACAACGCCGCTGGCCTGACTGACGGCACCGGCCACCAGCAAGCCATTGAAACCGCCATCTGCGCCACTGGTCTGCAAACCCCTGCCGCGCAGCAGATAGGAAAGCTGTTCGGATTGCGCCATCTGAGGTTGAGAAAAAACGGTGATATTGGGCTTGCTAGCCGGCCCTGTCACCCTGACCCCGACAGTCACATTGGCCGCTATGGTCGCGGGATCCCGAATGGCTTCTATGTTGAGGAAGGGCCGATCAAGCGGGCCGGAGAAGAGGATGCGACCATCCTTGATGATAAGGTTCTGGCCATAAGCCCTGAAGCGACCATCGTTGAGCACCAGCTGACCATTGCCGGCAAGTGGCCGGGAAGGCCCCTGGCTGATGTTGATGCCCCCGCCCACCCTGGTGGTGAGCCCCATGGCATCGAACCGTATGTCGTCTCCGAGCCGAATGGCAAGTTTGATCGCTATTGGCAGCGGCGTAGCCCTGGGCTCCGGCGGCAGATCGTCATGGATCACTATCACGTCATCGGAGACGGAGACCGCGCTCTCGGGCAGGCTCTTGACCAGGATCCGCGCCCAGGGAATGTCGACCTGACCGGTGATCTGGGTCTGCTCTCCCAGCGAGATGGCGATATCGGGGGAGAGTCGCACCCGTCCCATGCCCGGATATTGGGCATCCAGCTCCTTGCCCTGAATGGTGAGGCTGCCACTGACCGGCATCTGAGCCCAGCTCAACCAGCCCCCCAACACCAGCGGACCCTTGCCCACCAGCATGGTGCCGTCGAGTTCAGCCCGGTTGCCTTCAATCTTGAGGCGGGTCACCAGCTTGGAGAGGGTCACCATGTCGGAATGGGTCTGCACCTCCCCATCCAGCAGGTTGAGTTGACCAAACAGCAAGGGGGCGGCCAGGGTACCATCGAAACGGGCATCGGCGGAGATAACGCCCTGCAGGGAGCGTACCTCCGGGATGAGCGGGGCGAAGGTCGTCAGCTTGAGGTCGTCAAACTTGAGCTGCCCCGACAGCCTGCCACGGCCGGATGGATCCGTGACCAGCAGATTGGTATCGATAGTGCCTATCTGTTTGGAGACGAAATCGAGCCGGAGCGCCGCCTGCTGACGTTCGAAATCGATCCCAAACTCGAGCTGCTGATAATCGGTCTTGAGCCCATTAGCAACCAGGGTGCCCGGCGTGGTACGCACGGTGGCGCGCAGGGTCGGCTGGCTGCCTCGCCAACTGGCTTTGCCATCGGCGGAGAGCACCGCCAGCCAGCAGAAATTGTCCGGTAGCCAGGGGTGCAGACGCTGGAGATCTAGCCCGCTCAGGGCAAATTCGAGACTACCCTGCTGGGCCGAAACCTGGCTGCCCTTGACACAGAGGCTAGCCCCCTTGGATCCCAGGCAGAGATCCCCCATGGTCAACCGCTGGTGCGGCAGATCGAGGTCAAGCGCCCAGGGGGCTGTCAGCTCCCAACGCTGCAGCGGCGTCTTCAGCTTGAGCTCCGATAGGGTGCCACGCCAGCGGTCCCCGCGCAGGCTACCGCTCAGGTTGAGATTGGCCGCCACCGGCTCGCCCTTCATGGTCAGCGATAAAACATGCTGATTGAGATCACCGCTCAGGTTCAGGGCCAGCTGGCTGAGCGCGTTGGCCCCTTGTACCAGGCTCGCCACCGTCAGCGCCAGCTCACCGGCCGGCTTGTCGCCGACCAGGGCATTACCCTTGATGGCAATCCCCTTCAGATCCGTGCCCGCATAGTAGAGCCGGCTGGCGGCTAGTTCCGTCGTGACCCTTGGTGTCTGCTGGTTGCCGGTGAGGCGCACCTGTCCCTTGATGTCCCCCTTCAGACCGGGGTAGAGCCCGGCCAGATTGGGGGCATCGATATCCGCATCCAGCCTCCATGCCTGCTGGCTGAGGCTGCCCTTGACCTGCAGCTGGTTAGGGCCGCTTTGCAGTGCCAGCGCGGGGATCTGCCACTCCATCTTGTCGTTGCCGCTGAGGCGGCCCTTGATGGCCAGCGGATGCTGGTTGAGCTTGCCCTCGACCTTCAGTTCTGGCAGCTGCAGCTGCCAGTGGCCTGTCTCGTTCAGTTCGAACTGGCTGGTAATCTTGCCCGCCAGCTTGCCCTTGAGCTCGGGAACCAGTTCGGCGGGATTGATCTCCTTGAATTCGGTGGTGCCCTGCCAGCGTACCCCCTGGTTCCAGGCCAACTTGCCATCGAGCTTGAGCTCCCCTTTCAGGGCGTTGAGCTGCAGCTTTATCTGGTTCAGTTGTTCCAGATCCCCCTTGCCCGTCAGCGCCAGCTTGAAGGGGGGGACGTCAGTGCCTTTGCCAGCCGTATTCAAGGCAAACTGATAGCCGGAGAGTTTACCCTTGGCAGTCAGGCTGCCTTTGTCCAACTGATAGCTGGGCTCGTCCTTGGCTGGCTTGTGCAGGGGCCAGTCGAGGCGCTGCCACTCCAGCCCCAGATCAAACGGCAAGTCAGGGTTGAGGGCGGCCAATGACCCCTTGAGGTTGGCGGCCACCGGCCCCTTGGCTTGCAGATCCAGCGCCAGCTTGCCTACCGAGCCACCCAGGATCAGGGCCGCCTGCCCCCCCTTGAGTTTGCCATCCAGCAGCCCCTTGCGGGCCTTGGCGTCCAGGGTCAACTCAAGCGGATAATCCTCGGTCAGCCGGATATGGCCCTTAAGCGCCAAATCCGCCATGGCATGGCGCAGGGAGAGCTCGCGCACCTCGATGCGCTCCTCTTTCCCACTGGCCGACAGCCGCAGGGTGTCGAGCCCTTCGTTCAGCTCCCCTTGTTGATAGCGAAAGCGGGTCGCCGTCAGGCCTTCCAGCTGGATGGGGAAAGGCAGAGTGATGGCGGGCAGCGCGATGGGCGCCGCGTTGGTTGCCTTCTGCGCCTTGGCCGCAGCCGGTTTGGCTGCATCGGCAGGCGGCGTCTCGGCCAGGGTCACGGTCAGGCCATCCAGCACAGGCCCGCGCACGATGAGCCCCTGGCGACTGAGGGTGGCGCCGATGTCGAGGGACGTGAGGGTCACACCGACGCCGGGCACCGCCAGATCCAAGTCTGCCACCTGGAGGCTATCGACCTGGATCCGCAGGGGCAGCGGACGCCAGACGAAGGGTTCTGATGGCTCTTCCTGCACCGGCTCCGATTCAGCGACCTTGACCACGGGGTGGGTGACCGTCAGAGATTTGATCCAGAGCTTGCCCTGCAACAACTTGCCGAGATCCCAGTTCAGCACGGCCCGCTCCACCATGACATCCACCAGCTCGTCCTGCCAGCCGACCCCTTCCAGGGTCCAGCCATAACCGAGTTGGCCCGCCACCAGCTCTCCCTTGAGGGAGGGCAGCGCCGCCCTGGCCTGTTGCCATAGCCACTTGTTGCCCTGATGGGTGAAGCCCAGCAGGCTGACGCCAATCAGCAGCAGGAAGACGAGCCCCATCAGCCAGAGAAGAATGCGTTTTACCCAGATCACAGCACAGGCCCCCGCGAAACATGCAGCCGCAGCGGCCAAGAAAGAGAACAAAGAGGAAGATGGGTGCGTTTAAACCGGATCATAGTTCAGGCCCCAACGCGAAATGGAGCCGCAGCGGCTTGTCATCCTCGGTAATGGCCACCGCCAGATCGAGCCTGACCTGACCTATGGGGGTGACCCAACGCACGCCGACACCCGGGCCTATCTTCCAAGCCTCGCTGTAATCGACCGTGGCCGTCCCGCCATCCACGAACAGGGCGCCGAGCCATCTGTCACTGAAGCGGTAGCTGTATTCGGCACTGGCAACGCTCACGTAACGGCCCCCCAGCAACTTGCCGTCGCTGCCGCGCGGCGAGATGGTCTCGTAGCCATAGCCACGCACCGTCTGGTCACCACCGGTGAAGAAGCGCAGTGACGGCGGCACCAGCGAGAAGCTGTCCCCTATGATGGCGCCCTGCTCCGCCCGCAGCAGGAAGCGGTGATCCTCTCCCAGGGAGCGCAGCCACCTGCTGCGGCCCCACACCCGCACGAAGCTGATATCGGAGCCCCAGTAGGGATCGGAAAACTCCAGAGTCAGCTGCTGGCGATCGCCCCAATCAGGCACCAGACCACCGCGCATCCGCAACCGCGACCAGGAGACACCGGGGATCAGCAGCAAGCTGTTCCCCTTGTCTGCACCCTGGGTAAAGACCTCGTTTTCGAGCCGGATGAAGACGTTTCGGTCCCAACTCTCCGGCTGCCGCGTCCAGCGGCGCACGCTGAGGGTGGTCAGGTCGGAGCGGGTATCGTTGATGTCCTTGTATTGATAACCCGCCTGCAGCGAGTAGTAGTTCCGCAGTGGGTTGCCCACCGGGATCTGGTAATCGAAGCTAAGCTCGGCCTCGGGTTGCGAGACCTTGGCGGTGGCGTTGAGACGGTGACCATAGCTGTTGACCCAGGGCTTCTCCCACGTGGCGCTAATACGCGGCCCCACGTCGGTGGCAAAACCGATACCCGTTTCTATTTCGTGGTCGACCCGGTTGGAGAGCGTCACCTGCACCGGCACCCGGTTGCCCTCCGCCTGGCTGACCATGGGCCTGATATCCACCTCCTTGAACATCCTGGTGGAGGAGATATCCTGCGACATCTCGGCCAGCCGGATCGCCAGATAGGGGTCGCCGCTCTTGATGTTGACGAGCGGCCGAATGAGGCGCAGCGCCTCGGGCGTGGCGTCGTAGTGGATCTCGCCAAAGTGATAGCGCTGGCCGGAGCGAAACAGTATGTAGATCTCGGCCGTGCCCTGATCCGGGAACACCTTGACCTGACTCTTGCTGATCTTGGCGTCGAAGTAGCCGCGGGCCAGCCCCAGGCTGCCGAGATCCGCCTTGATGGATTCGTATTTGCCGTGGTGGAGGGGATCTCCCTCCTGCAGGGGCAGCTTGTCCAGCAGCGCACTGAAGATGTCGTCGCTGCCCGCATCCCCTTCCAGCAGTATGTCGAGGCGGGAGATGATGACAGGCTTGCCTGCATCCACCTCGATCACCACCCTGGCGGGGGCATTTTTGTAACGGCTCAGGGTGATCTTGGGCTGATAGTAGCCAAAGACCTGCAGGGCTTGTTGCACACTCTCGGTGATCTTGGGGCGGGCCGTGCGGAATTGGCGCTCTTGAAAGACGGGCAGCGCATTGAGGAAGGCTTCGACGTTATCCTTGGTTTCCCCTCTCAGCCCCTTGACCTGATAGGTGAGTTTGGCCGCCATGGCCGGGGTGACGAACAGCAGCAAACAGAGACTCAGGCCCAGTGCGCGGAGCCTGCGACGGAAAACCCGTCCGGGCGATGAGATCCCTGCTGGCAGGGGCGGATTGCATCCTGTCAAACGTCAATTTCCCCGAAAAACATGATTAAAATAATGCAAGAGTCAGAATGCATATGAGGCTCATTCGATGGCAAGCGCGCCTCATCCTAGCATATCCCCAGCGCAACATCAGAGCGAAGCGGCATCGAAATTCACCATAGTATTGAAGCCTTTGTCACTCGGCTTGCCCACTTTCCTCCCGCCAGCGCCACAGACTGATGCCATTGTGGGCAAAAAAAGAGCCATTCCTCAGCCATCAAGCCATAAATGCATCACAAGCGGCGCTTTGTCTCTCATCGCCCTTGCAGCCCCCCCCCCCTCGCCGACGCGACATCAACTGTCGGCAAGTGGTCAAGATGACGACGGCCAGCCCGCTACCTACCCCCTGAGTCCCTGCCTTCCTCCTTGAACCAAAGCTGACTTTAGATGATAAAAATCAACTGGTTGAATCTGAACAATCAAAGCCTCGTTCACCTCAATCGATTTATCCCGCTGCCCCCGGCTCCTTGTCTCGCCCACACTGGGTTCATCTACCGAAGACAACACATCGCCCGCACCGGCGTCATGAGTCCAGGGTCCCGCCGCCCCCGGTGCTCTTAACCGAAGGAGACACATCATGCCTGCACGTAGCGAACAGATGGCTGACTATATTGCGGACCGACTCGAATTCATCACCTTTCTCGCCTGCTGCAGCGCCCTGGTGGCCCTGCTGACCGGCATGAACGGCCAGCAGGCACTGGCCTTCACCGCCCTCAACCTGCCGTTCGGGCTCGCCATCCTGCTGGGCATCGCCATACTGGCGCCACTGCCAGTGCACTGGCGTCTGCCGGGCATCACCCTCTTGCTGGCAAGCTGCGCCCTGGCCACCTTGCAACTGGGGGGCGACTGGCTCAACCCCTTAGCCATCTGGAGCCTTCATGCCCTGCTGGGGTTGGAGATCCTGTGGCAATCGCGTCCAAGGGCCCGCCTCGGCGCCCGCACCCGCAGTTAATCCCTGCATGACGGCTGACGCGCGGCGGGAATTGGAGTAATCTTGCGCCCCGATTTGCCCGCCGCCGAGGAGCGCCAATATGAAGAAAGCCTGTGCCCAGCACATCCTGGTCAAGACAGAGAAGCAGTGTCTGGAGATCAAGGAGAAACTTGCCAAGGGGGCCGACTTTGGTCAGATGGCCAAGCGTTTTTCCACCTGTGCCTCGTCCAAACGCTCGGGGGATCTGGGGGAGTTTTCGAAGGGCGACATGGTCAAGCCGTTTGACGATGCCGTGTTCAAGGGCGAACTGCTGACCGTACTCGGCCCGGTACGCACCAAGTTTGGCTTCCACCTCATCAAGGTGCTTTACCGCAACTGATGGCTCAGGGTTGGGGTGTCAATGCCACGGGCCAGCCGCCGCAACGGCGGGCATAAACACCAAAGCGCCAGGGATGGCGCTGCGCCCAGTCATCCATCTCGGGTGCGGGCGTGAATTGGCTATCCGGCCAGAGCGATACCCGGCTCGCGCGACCATGCAGCGCCTGCCAACGCGTCAGGCTCACCTGGGCCAAGCGCCACTGATAATCATCTCTGGGCAACAGGGTCGGGACAAATTCCTGGCCGCGATTGCAATATTGCCCGCCACCATCGTGCCCATCCACCAGCTGCCAGAAGACATTGAGCAGATCCCCATAACCCACCAGGACCGGATCGTAATCGATGCGCACTGCCTGGCGCCGCGCCAGCTCCTGTGCCGGCGTGGTTCCCTGCGGCAAGGGTGTGGCATAGCCGGGTTCGACCCGCGACACCCCAGGCATGGCCTCATAGACGATCTCGGCGCGCCACATGTCCCCCGCCGCCAGCACGGCTGTGTCAGCCCACAGCGAAGCGCTTGGGAAAAGCAGCAGGACTGAGATAAATTTACTAACGTTATCAGTCAATTAAGTTTATCCTTCAGGGTACTTGTCCATCATAACCAGTGGTTCCCCGTTATGCCCAGTTATTTGTGGTGGCCCCTGCTGGCCTGGTTGCTGCCCCTTGCTGGCGCCCTCGGCAGCCGCTCTCACCTCTGGCCCTGGTGGCTGGGGTTCGCCATCTGTCTGCTCGGTGCGCTGATATCGCTCCTGTTACTGGTACGCCTGCCCTGGAGCCGGCATAAGGTGCCGAGCCTCTGGGGGATCACCCCGCTGCTGCTGCCCCTGCTGTTCCTGGTGCAGGCACTGCGTATGCCGTTGCTCAACGATGTCAGCACGGACCCCTATAATCCCCCCCCCCTGCGCTGGGCCGCCGAGCTGAGAACGGCGCAGGATCTGCCCATCAATTCGGCACCCTTGAACGCGTTTGAGGGCAAACCCGGTCCTCTCTATACCAGCGCCTCCCCGGTCGAGGCGATCACGGAGGCCCACGCGCTGATGATACAACTGGGCTGGCAGGTGCGACCGAGCCCGGACGGCCTCGATGCAGTGGCCACCACCGGCTGGTTCGGCTTTCAGGACGATGTGGCGCTACGGGTCTTTGCCGGCCCCAAGGAGACCCGCATCGACATGCGTTCGGCCTCCCGCCAGGGACGCAGCGATCTGGGTACCAACCGGGCACGGATCGAGGTGTTTCTGATCCGGCTCAATGAGCGGCTGGGGGGTGCCTACAAACCCAAGATGCAGAACAAAAAAGAGGAATAACATGCGCGTTGAGGTCAAACCCGATCGGGAATATGCCTGGTTTATCCGCCCCTTTTTCTGGCTGCAAAAACGCAACTACGGCCAGGTGCTGATCCCGGGCAAATGTTGGGGCCGCTCGCCACGGCTGTTTGCCGCCGTAGCCACTCTATATGGCGTCATCAACCGCAGGCGCTCCCCCATCGATCCCGTGCTGCGATCCCTGGTGACGGTGCGGGTCTCCCAGCTCAACTGGTGCCGCTTCTGCGTCGACATCAACGCCATGACCCTCATCAAGCGGGCCGGTTCCAGCGAGAAGGTGGAGGCGCTGGCCCACTGGCGCAACAACCCCCTGTTCGACGAGCGGGAAAAGGCGGTGCTCGACTACACCGAAGCCATGACAGGGCTGGATGGGGTCAGCGATGAACAGGCGGCCCGCCTCAAGCCCTGGTTCGATGACGACGCCATGGTGGAGCTGACCGGCCTTATCGCCTTCCAGAACATGTCGGCCAAGTTCAACGCCGCCCTCGATATCGCACCACAGGGCTTCTGCCAGTTGCCGGTGCAACCCGAGCGTCCCGCCCAGACTGACAGCAAGGACGCCTGATGAACCGGGCCCGCCTGCTGCTTCTGTTGGTGATGGGGTGCCTCATCGGCGCCTTCTTTGCCCTCGATCTTGGCCGCTATCTCAGTCTGGGCGCCTTGCAAGCCCAGCAGGCCGCACTGACGCAATGGGTCGACAGCCATTTTGTCACGGCCAGTCTGCTGTTTGTGAGCATCTATGTGCTGAGCACCGCCCTCTCCCTGCCCGGCGCCAGCCTGCTCACCCTGGGCGGCAGCGCAGTGTTCGGGATCGGCTGGGGGCTGCTGCTGGTCTCCTTTGCCAGCACCATTGGCGCCACCCTGGCTTTTCTCAGCGCCCGTTTTCTGCTGCGCGACTGGGTCACGACCCGCTTTGGCGACAAGCTGGCCACCTTCCAGGCCGGGATGGAGAAGGACGGCACCTTCTACCTGCTGAGCCTGCGCCTTATCCCCCTCTTCCCCTTCTTTCTGGTCAACCTGCTGATGGGGCTCACCCCCATCAGAGTCAGTACCTACTACTGGGTGAGCCAGCTTGGCATGCTGCCCGGCACCTTCGTCTATGTGCTGGCGGGGAGCGAGCTTGGCCAATTAACCAGCACGGGCAACATTCTCTCCCCCGGCCTGATGGTGGCGCTGACCCTGCTGGGGCTGATGCCCTTCTTGATCAAGCGCGCCATACAACAGCTTGCCCTGCGCCGCCTGCACGCCCCCTATCGAAAGCCCGCCCGTTATGACTACAACCTGCTGGTAGTCGGCGCCGGTGCCGGTGGGCTGGTCACCAGCTATATCGCCGCAGCAGTGAAGGCCAAGGTGGCGCTTGTCGAGAAACACAAGATGGGGGGCGATTGCCTCAACAGCGGCTGCGTCCCCTCCAAGGCGCTGATCCGCAGCGCCCGCTTTGCCGCCGAGCAGCGCAAGGCCGAAGCGCTGGGCTTTAGCCCAAGCCAATCCAGCGCCGATTTTGCTGCTGTGATGGAGCGGGTGGCGACGGTCATCAAGGAGGTCGAGCCCCACGACTCGGTAGAACGCTATGAAGGGCTTGGGGTGGAGTGCATCGAAGGGGAGGCACGACTGATCTCCCCCTGGGAGGTTGAAGTCAATGGCCAGCGCCTTACCAGCCGCCATATCGTCATCGCCACCGGCGCCAGACCGTTTGTGCCGGTTCTACCCGGATTGGCCGACGTGCCTTATCTCACCTCGGATAGCCTCTGGCAGCTGCGCACCCCGCCGCGCCGCTTGCTGGTGCTTGGTGGCGGCCCCATCGGCTGTGAGCTGGCCCAGAGCTTTGCCCTGCTCGGCATCCCGGTCACGCAAGTGGAGCTGGCCGATCAACTGCTGCCACGTGAAGAGCGGGAGGTGGCCGACGCGCTGCAATCACAGCTGGCCCGTGACGGTGTCACTGTACTCACCGGCTGGCGCACCGAGCGGGTCGACTATCTGCCATCCGCAGAGGCACAAGACACGCAGCTGCCCATTCGACTGCAACTGCGCCGAGGCGATGACGTGCAAGTGATTGAGGGAGATCAACTGCTGCTGGCACTGGGACGGGTTGCCAATGTGAGTGGCTTCGGGCTGGAGGCGCTAGGGGTGGAACTGGCACCCCGTGGCACGGTTGCCGTCGATGGTTTTCTCGCCACCAACTACCCCAGCATTTTGGCGGTGGGGGACGTGGCAGGTCCCTACCAGTTCACCCACGTTGCCGCCCATCAGGCCTGGTATGCCGCCGTTAATGCCCTGTTCGGCCAGTTCAAGCGCTTCAAGGCGGACTACAGGGTGATCCCAACTGCCACCTACACCACGCCGGAAATCGCCCGGGTCGGCCTCAACCGCAAGGAGGCAGAGGCAGAGAGTATCCCCTTCGAGACGACCCGCTTCGAGCTGGCCGAGCTGGATCGCGCCATCGCCGACGGTGAGCGCCATGGCTTTATCGAGGTGCTCACCGTGCCCGGCAAGGAGAAGATCCTGGGTGCCACCATAGTGGGCACTCACGCCGGCGAGCGGATCGCCGAATTCGTGCTCGCCATGCGCCACCAGCTGGGGCTTGGCAAGATCCTCGCCACCATACACGCTTATCCTACCCTGATGGAGGGGAACAAGTACGTGGCCGGCGAGTGGAAGCGGGCTCACCAGCCCACCCGGGTGCTGGCACTGCTGGCCCGATATCATAGCTGGCGCCGTGGCGCCTGACCCTTTGCCCAAGGTAACTCACATGCTCAAGACTCTGCCCTTGCTCAAATCCCTGTTGTGCGCCCTGCCCCTGCTGGCCAGCGGCCCGCTGTTAGCAAACCCCGATGACAACTGGCAACGGACCCTTGAGGAGGCAAAAGGGCAGACCGTCTACTTCAACGCCTGGGGCGGCAGCCCGGAGATCAACGCCTATCTGGTGTGGGCCGGCCAGGAGCTTGAGCGTCAGTATCAGGTCAAGCTGGTGCAGGTGAAGGTGGATGACATAGCCCAGAGCGTCAGCCAGTTGCTGGCCAACAAACAGGCAGGTAAGCACACAGGCGGCCCCATCGATCTGCTCTGGGTCAACGGCGAGAACTTCAAGGCGCTCAAGGAGCAGGGCCTTTTGGGTGCCCCCTTTACCCAGGATCTGCCCAATATGGCGCTGGTGGACACGACGCTGCCGGTGAGTGAGGACTTCACCGTGCCGGTCGACGGGCTGGAGGCGCCCTGGGGCATAGGCCAGCTCAACCTCATGGTCAATCGGGACGAGGTGGCCACCCCGCCCACCTCGGCAACCGCCCTGCTCACCTGGGTCAAGGAACATCCCGGTCGCTTCACCTATCCCAAGCCACCCCAGTTTCATGGCGCAAGCTTTCTCAAGCAGATCCTGCTGGAGTTGACAGCGGATCCCGCCCCCCTCTATCGGGAGGCGACCGACGCCGACTTTGACCGGCTCACTGCCCCACTCTGGGCCTGGCTCGATGCACTGCATCCGGCGCTCTGGCGCAAGGGCAAGTTGTTCCCCGCCAGCGCCGCCGAGACCCGCCAGTTGCTCGATGATGGTGAGCTCGCCATGGCCATCAGCTTCAACCCCCAAGAGGCCCAGAGCGCGGTGCAAAACGGCACCCTGCCCCCCAATGTGGTGGCCGTCGCCATGGAGAAGGGGGCGCTGACCAACAGCCACTTCCTCGCCATCCCCTTCAACGCCAGCGCCCGGGCCGGCGCCAAGGTGGTGACCAACTTCCTGCTGAGCCCGGTGGCCCAGGTACGCAAGGCCGAGCCCGCCTTCTGGGGCGATCCCAGCGTGCTACAAGCCAGCGCCCTGCCGGTCTCGGCCAAACAGGCGTCTGCGCTGCGCTTCAAGGCCGTGGGCGAGCCCCATCCCAGCTGGCAGCTGCGGCTCGAAGCGGCCTGGGCCGAGCGCTACGCTCACTGATGATCCTGGTCGGTCCAATCCTATCCAACTGGCGCCCTTTTTTTGGCGCTGGCTGCGCCGCCCTGCTGGCCGTCCCTGTGCTGGGGGGAATCGGGTTGTTGCTGGCCGAAGGGATGGCCCCCCCGCACCTTCAGCTGCTGCTGGCCCAGCCCGGCCTCTGGCACTCGGCTGCCCTGAGCCTCTGGATTGGCGCCGCCTCGACCCTGGGCAGCCTGCTGCTGACGGCACTGCTGCTGGCACACAGCGGCCAGCAGGGCGCACAGAGCCGGGCCTTTTCGTTGCTGCAGCGCTTGCTCTCTCCCCTGCTGGCACTGCCCCACGTCGCCTTTGCCATCGGTTTGGCCTTTCTGCTCGCCCCCTCCGGCTGGCTGTTGCGCCTCATCTCGCCAGCACTCACTGGCGTTGAGTTTCCCCCAGACTGGCAGACCATCAAAGATCCGCTGGGCCTTGGGCTGATCCTCGCCCTGATCCTGAAAGAAACGCCCTTTCTGCTGCTGATGGCGCTGGCCGCACTTGATCCCGCCAAGCTGGCTCGCCAGCAGTGGCTCGGTGCCAGCATGGGGTTCAGCGCGCCGCAGATCTGGTGGCGCTTGCGGCTGCCAGCGCTCTGGCCCGCCCTGCGCATGCCCCTCTATGCGGTGGCCGCCTACGGGGTGGCCGTGGTGGATCTAGCCCAGCTGCTGGGGCCCGATGCCCCCGCCCCGCTGGCGGTCAGATTGTGGCTCTGGTATCAGGATCCGGATCTCGTCTGGCGTGGCGCCACCGCCAGCGGAGCCCTCTTGCTGCTCGCCCTCAGCCTGCTGCTGCTCGCCGATTTGCGGCTGCTGGAGTGGTGCCACACGACTATCGGCAAGCACATCTGGCTCGATGGCCGCCGGACCGAGCCTGGCCTGCTGGCCGCTAACCTGGCCAGCGGCAGCGTATTTGTCCTGATCGCGGTCAATCTGGCGGTGCTGGGGGCGCTGCTGCTCTGGTCGCTGACCCGGCGCTGGTCCTTCCCCGACCTGTTGCCAAGCCAGTGGAGCGGCCAGCATTGGCAAGATCTGCTGCCGGGCCTGATACCGCTGCTCACCCACAGTGCCCTGCTGGCACTGGCAAGCGGGCTGCTGGCACTGGTGATGGCAGTGCTGAGCCTGGAGGCGCAACAGGGTCGCCGTCCCTGGCCGCTCTGGCTCATCTGTCTGCCACTCTTGCTGCCCCAGGCCAGCCTGTTGTTTGGCGTCCGCCTGGGGCTCGACTGGCTTAGCCTTCGCTGGACAGCCCATGGCATCGGCTGGGGCTGGGTGCTCTGGAGCCAGCTGCTGTTTGTCTTCCCCTACGTCTACCTTTGCCTGCACGGTCCCTACCGCCAGTTCGACCCGCGCCTTGTGCAAGCCGCGCTGACGCTGGGTGCCCGCCCCTGGCGTGTCTGGTGGCAGGTGAAGGGGCCCCTGCTGGCCCGCCCGCTACTGTTTGCCCTGGCGGTGGGGGCGGCGGTGAGTCTGGCCCAGTATCTGCCGACCCTGCTGTTTGGCGCGGGCCGGGTGGTCACCATCACGACTGAGGCGGTGGCCATCGGCAGCGGCCTCAATCGGCGGCTGGCAGGCCTCTACGGCCTGCTGCAACTGCTGCTGCCGCTCGTTATCTATCTGCTGGCGCTCTGGCTGCCGGCACGGCTCAATCCGGCGCTCAAGGGCGCCCGCTGAACACGAGAACTTGCCGATGCTAAACACCACGCCTCTTCGCCTCTATCTCGATGAAAACCTGCTGCTGTCGCTGCCTGCACTGCAGGTGGCGCCGGGCGAGGTGCTGACTCTGATGGGGCCAAGCGGTTGCGGCAAAAGCTCGCTGCTGGCGGCGCTGGCGGGGGTCTTGCCCCCCAGGGGACCCATCCGGCTGGAGGGGGAAATATGGCTCGACGAGCGACTGCTTACCCCCTTGTCCCCCCAGGCGCGGCACATTGGCATGCTGTTTCAGGATGACCTGCTGTTTGACCATCTGACGGTGGCAGAGAACCTGATGTTTGGCATGCCTGCCGCCATCAAGGGAAGAAGTGCACGACGGGAAAAGGCGGTAACGACATTGGCACAGGTCGCGCTGGCGGATCAGGCTGACAAGCTGCCGCAGCAGCTCTCCGGCGGTCAGCGGGCGCGGGTCAGCTTGCTGCGGGCGCTGCTGGCCGAACCGCAAGCCCTGCTGCTGGACGAGCCCTTCTCCCGCCTCGACAAACCGCTGCGCGCCGCGTTCAGAACCCTGGTGTTCGAGCGGCTCAAGGCCAAAGGCATCCCAGCCATCCTGGTGACCCATGACGAGGAGGATGCCCCCGGCACCATACTCGATCTCACACCGTCTCTTTGTTTGCTAACCGAGGACCCCGACCTTGTTTGATCGCCACCTTATTCCCATGATCCGCCGCCCCCTCACCCAGCTGGCCAAGCCGCTGTGCCGGGCCGGCATAAGCGCCAACCAGATAAGCCTCACCGGCTTTGCCGTCGGCATGCTGGCGCTGCCGCTGCTGGCCTTTGGTTGCTATCAGTGGGCGCTCGCGGCCATCCTGTGCAACCGGCTGCTGGACGGGCTCGACGGCGCTGTGGCACGGGAAACCAGCATCACCGACTGCGGCGGCTTTCTCGACATCACCCTCGATTTCATCTTCTACGCCGCAGTGGTGCTGGGTTTTGCCCTGAGCGCCCCCGCCAACGCCCTGCCCGCCGCTACCCTGCTGTTCACCTTCATGGGGACGGGCTCGAGCTTTCTGGCCTTCGCCATCATGGCGGGCAAGCGGGGGATAGAAAACCCCGTCTACCACCACAAGTCTCTCTACTATCTCGGTGGGCTCACCGAGGGGAGCGAGACCATCGCGCTGTTCGTGCTGATGTGCCTCTGGCCCGCGGCTTTTGCAACCCTCGCCTATGGCTTTGCCCTGCTCTGCCTCATCACCACCCTGACCCGACTCTGGAGCGGTTATCACACCCTGCGCTGAGTCGCCCCGACCCCCAGGGGCTAATCCATCGCACGATGTATTGGCGACGTGTCAGGCGCACGGAACACTTGCGTGCGGATGACAATGTTTTACCATGTCGGCACTCTTTGTCAGGCTCATGAGAACCTTATGCGTCGCCTTGTCTCCGTACTCACACTTTCCCTGTTTCCCCTGCTCTACGGCTGCAGCAGCACACCGGCTGCCAAGCCCGTGGTCACACCCCAGCCCAAGAGCGCTTTCATCAATCAGACGCCGCCGAGCCGCCCCGTCTACGGACAGGGGGATGTTGCCAATCGCAGCAGCGTAGATAAGTTCGTGCAACACATGGTGCAAAAGCACGGTTTCGACAGTGCCGAGCTGCACAGGGTACTGGCACAGGCGGAGCGTTCTGACTGGATCATCCGGCTGATGGATGCCCAGGCCCCGACGACCGCCAAGCCGACGGGTCCGACTGGCGCCTGGAATCGCTACCGCGCCAAGTTCATCACCCCCGACAACGTGCAAAACGGCGTCAATTTCTGGCGCGAATACGAAAGCGAACTAAACCGAGCCTACCAGCTCTATGGCGTACCACCCGAGATCATCGTCGGCATTATCGGGGTAGAGACCCGCTGGGGCCGGGTGATGGGCAAGACTCGCATTCTGGATGCGCTGGTGACCCTGGCATTTGACTACCCGCGCCGGGCCGAGTTCTTCACCAGCGAGCTGGAGTCCTTCCTGGTGATGACCCGGGATGAGGGGATGGATCCCACCGAACCCAAGGGTTCCTACGCCGGTGCCATGGGCTATGGCCAGTTCATGCCGTCGAGCTTCCAACGCTATGCGGTGGACTTCAACGGCAACGGCCACACCAACCTGTGGGATCCAGTGGATGCCATCGGCAGCGTGGCCAACTACTTCAAGGCCCATGGCTGGGAGAAGGGACAGCCGGTGGCGGTACGTGGTCAGGGCCAACTGCCCGGCTATGAGCACGGCTTCCAGACCCGCTACCCGGTCCCCACCCTGCGCCGCGCCGGGCTTACCCCCACCAGCAGCCTGGGCAACCACAGCGAATCGAGCCTGCTGCGCCTCGACGTAGGCAGTGGTTATCAATACTGGTACGGCCTGCCCAACTTCTACACCATCACCCGCTACAACCACAGCACCCACTACGCCATGGCGGTGTGGCAGCTGGGGCTGGCGGTGAAGGATGCCAGAGGCGGTGACTGAATCGGGCACCAGATTGCCAACAAAAACGGGCCCGCGGGCCCGTTTCATCATTCGTTTTCCAACAGCCAGCGCTTGAGCAGGGCCGCCAGCTGCACCTGCTCGGCCTCGGTCAGTGGCGCCAGCAGACGGCGCTCATTGGCAACGTGCAACTCGACCGCCCGGTCGATAAGCACCCTGCCCGCCTCAGTCAGGCAGACCAGCAGGCTGCGCCTGTCGCTGGGTGCCGCCTGCCGCTCTATCAGCCCCCGCTCGGCCAACTTGTCGAGCCGGGCCGTCATGGCCCCCGAGCTCAACATGGCGGATTGATAGAGCACGGTCGGCGTCAGCGGCTCGCCGGCCCGGCGCAGGGTTGCCAGAATATCGAAGTCACTGCCGAGCAGGCCGCACTCCTTGAGCTCTTCGCTCACCTCGCGGCCGGCGATCGCCGCCATACGCGCCACCCGACCCAGCACCCCCATGGGCGAGCAGTCGAGATCCGGTCTCTGCCGGGCCCACTGGGCCAGCAGCAGGTCTACATGATCACTGTCCATCTCAGGTCACTTATCTTTTCATCGAGATACTTGATACTAAACCAATTTGGGACTAGATTATCTCTCCTTAAAGATACTTCACAAAGAGATAAATGATGCCTCTGCTGATCGCCCTGCTGGCTCCCCTGCTGTGGGGCAGCACCTATGCCGTCGTCAGCCTCTATCTGACCGACTACTCCCCCTACTGGGTGGCGGTGTGGCGCGCCTTACCCGCCGGGCTGCTACTGCTGTTGCTGCACCCGCGCCTACCCCCCCTGCCCTGGGGCAAGCAGTTTCTGCTGGCGTTTTGCAACATCACCGCCTTCTTTGCTTTGTTGTTCGTGGCCGCCTTCCGGCTACCGGGGGCCGTAGCGGGCACGCTCGGCGCCACACTGCCGCTGGTGCTGATGCTGCTGGCCTGGCTGCAGGATGGCACACGACCCAGCCTGAAGTGGCTGCTGCTGGGGTTGATGGGACTTGTCGGGGTCTTGCTGCTGCTCAACCCCTCCGCCAATCTGGATCCTGTCGGCGTGACGTGCGCCCTGTTGGCCACCCTGCTCATCGGCCAATCCAGCCGCTGGATGCGACGCTGGCCGGTAAACGATCTGCTGGCGCTGACTGCCTGGCAACTGCTGCTCGGGGGCTTGATGCTGATCCCGCTTGCCTGGTGGCTGGCTGGCCCAATGCCGCTACCCAGTCCGGCGAGTGCGCCGGGGTTGCTCTGGCTTATCCTGCTTAACACCGCACTGGGCTACTGGGCCTGGCTGTGGGGGTTAAAGCACCACGGCCCCGAGGTAATGGGCATGCTGGCCCTCACCAATCCCATGATGGCGGTGTCACTTGGGGTGCTGATGGTGGGGGAGACCCTGGATGGTCGCCAGTGGCTCGGCATAGGGGTGATCCTGCTCTCCCTCTTCCTGATGAAGCTGCCGGCGCGGCCCTTCTTCAAACGCTGGCAGGCCCGCAGGGCGAGCACAGTCCAGTGCGACAAGCCATGAGCGCAGACAACCTCGGCCAAGAGGAATAAAAAAGAGGAGCCATTGCGGCTCCTCTTTTGGTTTTAAATCAGTTTTTATTTAGCTTTCAGTGGCTTGACGCAGGCTTAGACGCCAGCCTTGGCCAAGGCCGCAGAGACGATCTGCTGAGCCTCTTGCTGGATCAGATCCAGATGTGCTTCGCCCTTGAAGCTCTCCATGTAGATCTTGTAGATGGACTCGGTGCCGGAGGGGCGCGCCGCGAACCAGCCGTTCTCGGTCACCACCTTGAGGCCGCCGATGGCGGCATCGTTGCCCGGTGCTCGGGTCAGCTTGGCAATGATGGGCTCACCGGCGAGCGTTGAGGCTTCCACCAGTGCCGGATCCAGCTTGGAGAGCACCGCTTTTTGGGCGCTGTTAGCCGGGGCGTCGATGCGGCGGTAGCAGGAGCGGCCAAACTTGGCTTCCAGCGCGTCGTAATGGGCTTGGGGATCCTTGCCGGTCACCGCCAGAATTTCAGCCGCCAGCAGCGCCAGAATGAAACCATCCTTGTCGGTGGTCCAGACGGTGCCATCTTTGCGCAGGAAGGAGGCGCCCGCGCTCTCTTCGCCACCAAAGCCGAACTCACCGCTGTAGAGGCCATCCACGAACCACTTGAAGCCGACCGGCACCTCTTTCAGGGTGCGGCCAATCTCGCCGGCAACCCGGTCAATCATCGAAGAAGAGACCAGCGTCTTGCCGACGGCAGCATGGGCAGACCAGCCGGTGCGATGGGTAAACAGATACTGGATCGCCACCGCCAGATAGTGGTTCGGGTTCATCAGGCCGGATTTGGTGACGATGCCGTGACGGTCGTAGTCAGGGTCGTTGCCAAGGGCGATGTCGAACTTGTCTTTAAGCGCAATCAGGCCCGCCATGGCGAACGGGCTGGAGCAGTCCATCCGGATCTTGCCGTCTTTATCCAGGGTCATGAAGGAGAAGGTGGGGTCTACCTTGTAGTTCACCACCTCGATATTCAGACCATAGGTCTTGGCGATGACGTCCCAGTAGGCGACGCCGGAGCCACCCAGCGGATCGACACCGATCTTGATGCCCGCGTTCTTGATGGCGTCCATGTCCAGCACGTTCTTCAGATCATCCACATAAGGGGTGACATAGTCGTGCTCCACCACGAACGGGCTCTTGAGGGCATCGCTAAACGGCATCCGTTTCACGCCGGCCAGACCCGCTTCCAGAATGGCGTTGGCACGGTCTTCCACCCACTTGGTGATCTCCCCTTCCGCGGGGCCACCGTGGGGCGGGTTGTACTTGAAGCCACCATCTTCCGGCGGGTTGTGAGACGGGGTGATCACCACACCGTCAGCGCGGGCAGCAGGCTTGCTGGCCCCTTCTTTGCCAGAGTTGTAGCGCAAGATGGCGTGAGAGATGACCGGGGTCGGGGTAAAGCCGAGGCCAGCCTGAATGCGGGTTTCGACGCCGTTGGCCGCCAGCACTTCGACTGCGCTGGCAAAGGCGGATTCGGACAGGGCATGGGTATCCATGCCGACAAACAGCGGGCCAGTGATACCGGCCTGCTGGCGATACTCCACCAGCGCCTGGGTCACCGCCAGAATGTGGGATTCGGTAAAGGCGTTGTGCAGGGCGCTGCCACGGTGGCCGGAAGTGCCGAAGGCCACCCGCTGCTCGGGGCGGCTCATGTCCGGCTTATTGAGGTAGTAGGCGCTGACCAGACGGGGGATGTTGGTCAGGTCACTTAAACGGGCCGGCTGACCGGCGTGGGAATGCTGTGCCATGGCGTTGTCCTTGCTTGATGGCGGCCTTGGCGGGCAAGGCCTGAGTCTTGATAAACCGTTAAATTGCGCTGCACACCTGCGCGATCACCTCTTCGCCATAGCCCATGCTGGCCATCAGCTGGGCCACCATATTCTGCTTGCGGCTGGTATTGGTGTTGGTGATCACCCAGAACGGGGTTTCCGGTACCGGCTTGGGCTTGGTGGTGCTGCCACTGGCGCGCAGAGCCTCGGGATCCCGCGAGAAATAGACGCGCTTGCGCCCCTTGATTTCGGTGCCCTGGGTAAACCCGACCGGATCATCCCGGTAGAGGGTACTGAGCACCTGCATGAAGCGGTTGATGGACCTCTCTTCTTTTTGCAGCTCGCCGGAATCGAGCAGGGCCTGCAACCCCATGGCATCGGCGACGACACGCGGCTGGGCAACGGCGGCTGGCTCGGCCAGCGGCACTTCGATGTGCGTGGGGTGTTCCAGCAGACGACGCAGGATATCGGAGGCACTCTCACCAATGTGCCGGGTCTGGCTGGCGATATAGAAGTAGAGATCGTCATCAAGCTCGATGGTTTTCATAGGGATGCGCTGGACTCGTCGAAATTCGGATGCGGCGATTATACATAGGCAAACCCGGCAGCCCAAGCCAAGGGCTGGCAGATGTGCATGAATCTCATCGAGAATACGGCATAATGGCGGGCCAAGTGTGTGATCCTCCGCACTGATAACGCGTACGGGGCCATTTTTTTGAAAAAAAACCACAAAAAAATGCCTCACAAGGAATGAAATCCTTTTCTTTCAGTGTGTTAAAAAACAGGCGAAAAAGCCCACGACCGACAAGGTGTCATTTTGCAACAAAACCCATTATTGAACTTCAAGGAGCAGGGCCAGGGCCCGGCCGTCGTGCTGATCCACGGTCTGTTCGGCAGTCTGGACAACCTGGGGCTGCTGGCGCGCGCCCTCGGCGAACAGTGCCGGGTCATCAGCGTGGATCTGCGCAACCATGGCACCTCGTTCCACAGCGATGAGATGAGCTATCCCCAGCAAGCTGCCGATGTGCTCGCCCTGCTCGACGCCCTGGCGCTGGATCAGGTATCCCTGATCGGTCACTCCATGGGCGGCAAGGTCGCCATGCAGCTGGCCAAGCAAGCGCCCACCCGAGTCGGCAAGCTGGTGGTGGCCGACATAGCGCCGGTCACCTATCCCCATGCCCGCCATCAGAATGTGTTTGCCGGTCTCAACGCCACCCTGCGCCAGCCGGTGCAGAGCCGCAGCGAGGCGGAAGCCCTGCTGGCCCAATATGTCGAGATACCCGGCGTGCGCCAGTTCCTGCTTAAGTCTTTCGCCAAAGGGGAGTCGGGTTGGGGCTGGCGTTTCAACGTGCCGGCGCTGGAGCGCAACTACGCCAACATCATGGGTTGGCCCGACGACCAGACTCGCTTCGAGGGACCTGCGCTCTTCATCAAGGGGGGGGATTCTGACTACATGCAGCCTCCGCACACCGAGACAGTGATGGCGCAATTCCCGGCGGCAAAGGCGCGCGTTATCGCAGGAACCGGCCACTGGCTGCACGCAGAAAAGCCGGTTTTGTTCAACAAATTGGTTGTGGATTTCCTGTCGACAGGCGGTTAACAGTTTCAAATCCTTTGTGATATAGTGCGCCCGTCATAAGGAGTGTGCGCAATCCATGCTAAGTGAACATATCGATCTTATCGAGAGTCTGGGCCTGAAGTTGTTCTTTCTGGCCATTTTCATATTGATTGGCTTGGCCATTCACGACGTGCTTAAACGCGGTAATGTACCCCGTTTCGGCCGACTCATCGTCTGGTTGGTTCTCTTTCTCGGTTGCGCGGGTTTTGTCGCCAAGGGGCTGATCGAATTGGGCTGGGAAGGCTCAGGGATCGGCTAACTTATTTTCATCTGTGATGTATGGCCAAACAGCAAACTGATCGAACAACACTGGATCTGTTCGCAAATGAGAAGCGCCCCGGCAGGCCAAAGACCAATCCACTCCCCCGTGAGACCCAACTCAAGATCAACAAGCGCAACCAGCTTAAGCGCGATCGAGAGAATGGCCTGAAACGGGTTGAGTTAAAGGTGGAGGCCGAGTTGCTGGAGCGCCTGAACCAACTTGCGTTACAACAGAACGTCAGCCGAGCCGAGCTGATCCAATCTATCCTGAAGCAACAGATTGAGTCTGCGAATCCAGCAGGCATTGCAATCTGACCGTTAAGTATTAACACCAGATACGGGTAACTAAACACTATGGCTAGTGTAGGTCTGTTTTTCGGCAGCGATACCGGTAATACCGAAGCTGTCGCCAAGATGATCCAGAAAGAACTGGGCAAACAACTGATTGAAGTCCGTGACATTGCCAAGAGCAGCAAAGCCGACATCGACAGCTTCGATCTGCTGATGTTCGGTATCCCGACTTGGTACTACGGCGAAGCCCAAGCCGATTGGGATGACTTCTTCCCCGAGCTGGAAGAGATCGACTTTACCAACAAGCTGGTCGCCATCTTCGGATGTGGCGATCAGGAAGACTATGCCGAGTACTTCCTCGACGCCATGGGCACCCTGCGTGACATAGTCGAAGCCAAAGGCGCCATCATCATCGGCAACTGGCCAACCGCCGGTTACGAATTTGAAGCCTCCAAGGCTGTGGTGGATGACAAGCACTTCGTCGGTCTGGGTATCGACGAAGATCGCCAGCCAGAGCTGACCGCCGAGCGCGTCAAGGGCTGGTGCAAGCAGCTGCATGAAGAGATGTGCCTGGCCGAGCTGGAGTGATCCGGCAAGCCAGTCACCTCTGACAACAAGGGCCCCGCCGGGGCCCTTGTTGTTTCTGCGATATGCCCTTGCTAGCCGCCCCTGTGCTCAGGTTTGGCGCGCACATAGAGGGTACGCTTGACCTGGGCCACCAGCTCGCCGCCCTTGTCCTGTACCGTCACCTCAAACTCGGGGAAGTGCTTGTTACCCCCCTCGGTCGCCGCCGCTATCTCGGCCAGCTTGCCGTCGGTCAGGTTGAATTCGGCCACCAGCTTGCCTTTGCCCGGCTTGATGTAGTTGATGCAGCCCGCCTTGTCCCAGACGTAATAGCGATTCTTGAAATAGCCCATCAGCATCAGCGGATAGATGGGATCCGTCATGGCAAACATGCTGCCGCCAAACTGGGTACGGTTGGCGTTCTTGTTCCACCAACGAGACTTGAGCGTCACCCGGCAGTAGCGAAAATCATCGCTCAGGGTCTCTATCTTGATACCGGCGCCCCAGAAGGGGGGCCAGGCGTTGAGGGCGCGGCGCACCCAGGCCGCATTGTCAAAAAGCCAATCCATGGTTCTCATCCGACCAGACAATGAAGAAGATTACATCTTATCAACATTCGACGGGCGAGCAAGCTGGGGCCGCGATTGAATCAGTTCGGCAAAATGGCGGACTTTGCGCTAAAGCCCTTGAATTACTAGGTTTATTTTTAGGTGAGCTACGACCTATAATGACAGGCCAAGCGAGTTCGTGGTTGCCATTCCAGCGGCAGTCAATCAGAATGACCACACCTTCGAGAATGCGAATAAGTAGAATATGGCAGACAACAACCAAGCGTTAAAAAAGGCCGGACTCAAGATAACCTTGCCCCGCGTCAAAATTCTGGAAATCCTGCAACAGCCGGATTGCCAGCACACCAGTGCGGAAGATCTGTACAAACGACTGATCGACCAGGGTGAAGAGATTGGTCTCGCTACCGTATATCGCGTTCTCAACCAGTTCGATGATGCCGGTATTGTTACCCGTCACCACTTTGAAGGGGGCAAGTCGGTGTTCGAGCTGGCCACCCAGGAACACCACGATCACCTGGTCTGCCTCGATTGTGGCAAGGTGATCGAGTTCTCCGACGAGGTGATCGAGCAGCGCCAGCGCGACATCGCCAAGCTGCACAACATTCGCCTGACCAATCACAGCCTCTATCTGTATGGCCACTGCGCCAACGGCGATTGCAAGCACGACGATTGATAGCGGCTTGCACCGGCCAATAAAAAAGCCAGCATAGCGCTGGCTTTTTTTGTGTCCGTAATCCGGACAAGAAGAGGCAGGGTCTCCCCTGCCCTCTGCTTGTCCGGCTATGGCCATCAGGCCTCGGCCTTGCCCCATACGTCGCGCAGGGCCACGGTGCGGTTGAACACCAGGTGATCGGCGCTGGAGAGCTTGTTGTCGGCGCAGAAGTAGCCTTCACGCTCGAACTGGTAGGCAAACTCCGGCTTGGCGTTCTGCAGGGAGGCTTCCACACGGGCGCCTTCGATGATCACCAGGGAATCCGGGTTGAGCGCCGCCTCGAAGTCAGCCTCGGCACCCGGGTTCGGCATCTTGAACAGACGATCGTAGAGACGGATCTCGGCCGGCAGGGAGTGAGTGGCGCTGACCCAGTGGATCACCCCTTTCACCTTGCGGCCATCGGCCGGATCCTTGCCCAGGGTCTCGGGATCGTAGGAGCAGTAGATGCAGGTGACTTTGCCATCCGCATCCTTCTCGACCCGCTCGGCCTTGATCACATAGGCGTTGCGCAGGCGCACTTCCTTGCCCAGCACCAGCCGTTTGAACTGCTTGTTCGCCTCTTCTTTGAAGTCCGCTTCGTCGATGAAGATTTCGCGGGTGAAGGGAAGCGTGCGGGTGCCCATCTCGGCGTTGTTCGGGTGCGCCGGTGCGGTCAGCACCTCGTCGGCCGCCAGGTTCTCGATGACCACCTTCACCGGATGCAGCACGGCCATGGCACGCGGTGCGTTCTCGTTGAGATCGTCACGGATGCAGGCTTCCAGCATGCTCATCTCGACGATGTTGTCCTGCTTGGTGACGCCGATGCGCTTGCAGAACTCGCGGATGGAGGCAGAGGTGTAGCCACGGCGGCGCAGACCGGAGACGGTCAACATGCGCGGATCGTCCCAGCCATCCACGTGCTTCTCGGTCACCAGCAGGTTCAGCTTGCGCTTGGACATGACAGTGTATTCGAGGTTCAGGCGAGAGAACTCGTACTGACGGGGGTGGCAGTCGATGGTGATGTTGTCCAGCACCCAGTCATACAGACGGCGGTTGTCCTGGAACTCCAGAGTACAGATGGAGTGGGTGATCCCTTCCAGCGCGTCCGAAATGCAGTGGGTGAAGTCATACATGGGGTAGATGCACCACTTGTCACCTGTCTGGTGGTGGTGGGCAAACTTGATGCGATAGATAACCGGATCGCGCATCACCATGAAGGGGGACGCCATGTCGATCTTGGCGCGCAGGCAGGCACTGCCTTCGGCGAACTCGCCGTTCTTCATCTTGGCAAACAGCGCCAGGTTCTCTTCCACGCTGCGCTCGCGGAACGGGCTGTTCTTGCCAGCTTCGGTCAGGGTGCCACGGTATTCGCGCATCTGCTCGGCAGACAACTCGTCCACATAGGCCAGACCCTTTTCAATCAGCTCGATGGCGTAGCCGTGCAGCTTGTCGAAATAGTCGGAGGAGTAGCAGATCTCGCCATTCCACTGGAAGCCGAGCCACTGCACGTCCTGCTTGATGGACTCCACGTATTCGATGTCTTCTTTCACCGGGTTGGTATCATCGAAACGCAGGTTGCACTGGCCCTGATAGTCACGGGCAATGCCGAAGTTCAGGCAGATGGACTTGGCGTGGCCGATATGGAGATAACCGTTCGGCTCGGGCGGAAAACGGGTATGCACGCTGTTGTGCTTACCGCTGGCCAGATCTTCATCAATGATCTGACGAATAAAGTTAGTTGGGCTGTTCGCCTGACTCATGGCTCACCTCAAAAATGCGTCACTGGCGGAAGTTGTGCCGGCTGGCACCCTCAACCCCCCGCCGTCAAGCCGGTTATGATCCCTCATTACGCGCCCTGTCTCAACCTGAATTTACCCGATTCGGGGCGCGGGCAGGTCAAAACGACACGCGCCCACTCGCTGAATGTCATGGCGGATAAAAAAGACCCCGCACAGGGCGGGGTTCAAGGTGATGAAAAAACACAAATAGACAATACACACACAACAAAGGCTCACACGCACAGTCAACCTTTCCCAAGGCCGATACACCATCGTCCTTGGGAAAGGCGGGTCTTGCGACCCACCTTGTGTTAACGGTTGACGGCTATCCGTTCAGTTCGGTAACGCGGCTGGTGCGCTTGCCATCGAAGCTGGTGGTACGCAGGTAGACCTTGCCAGTCACGCTCGGCTTGGCCGCGGCGTCATAGGCACTCCAGGTGGTGCCGTCCAGACTGTACTGGATGGGCAGACCCGGCAGGTCCACGTTCGCTTCCAGCACACCGTTCATCACTTTGGCACCCGGTACGGAGAGGCGGTATTCAACACCGGCCTGATCCAGTTTCGGCAACACGCGCTGACCCAATACGTTGGCAAACTGGTTCCACTCTTGGTCGAGGGCGGCCTTGTTGACATGCGTGGTCTCGCCGGAGAACTCGCGACCCTTCACATAGTTCAGCTCGAAGCCACCTTTGTGCCAGGCACGCTCGGCCACGGAGAAGATACGCGGGTAGACCATGTACTCGTACTGAGCATCGGTCCGCACGGTTTCACTCCACTGCTGACCGGAGATCCCCTTGAACTTGACCGGATCCTGGTCACCCTTGGCCACGAAAGCGTTGCCGTCGCGGTCAACCGAGGTCTCGGCGTTCTGCGGCAGGTTTTCCGGGGCGAAAGCGAACACCTTGCGGGTGTCGTTGAAACGGGTTGCCCAGTAGTAGCCACGCTCGGCCGGGTGCACCTCGTTCGGGAAGTCGAAGTAGAGGTAATCCGGGTTGGAGAGCACGACGTCATACCCTTTGTGCGCCCACTTCATCGCTTCGTTGAAGCCACCCCAGTAGAGGGTTTCCCAGAAGTTGACCACTGTCTTGTCGGTGGCGAAATCCTTGGCGCTGCTCGCGTACTTCAGCCCATCTTCCCACGCCTGCAGAGTGGAGAAGCCACGCTCTTTCGCCAGCGCGCTCACTTCCTTGGCAAAATAGACCGGCAGCTCGGCCACGTCCTTGATCTTGCCATCGGCGATCATCTTCTGGCACATCGGGGACTTGCCAAACGGCTTGTCCTGCTTGCTGGAATCGACATTGCCCTTCCAGGCGACCAGATCGGCTTTCTGGGTGACGGCAGGATCCTGATAACCACCGCCCTGCATGATGTTCTTCGCCTCGTCACCACCGTAGTGCCAGGCGGTCAACGGCTGACCGGCGGCCTGGTGCATCTGGGCCACTTCATCCATTACCTTGGCCACAAAGGTCGCCGCCCCCGGCTGGCAAGGGTTGATGAAGGACATCTTGTCGTAGAACTGGACCGAGGTGACGTTGGAGGTATCCGCCGGATCAGTCAGACGGAACTGGTTGGCTTCCGCCTCTTTGCCTTCCGCCAGCAGACGCTGGTAGCGCGCCTCCATGGAGACCACAGCCGCACGGGCGTGGGCTGGCATGTTGATCTCGGGGATCACGGTCACGCCGCGCGCCTTGGCATAACGCACCAGGTCGATGTAGTCGGACTTGCTGTAGAAACCGGAGCCCTGATTGTCGCTGGTCGGGCCGGAGCCCAGCTGCGGCATCAGGCACTTGGTTTCGGACTCGTCGTGGCAACGCTGGCTACCGACCTGGGTCAGCTCCGGCAGACCCGGGATCTCCAGACGCCAGCCCTCATCGTTGGTCAGCCCCAGGTGCAGCGTGTTGAGCTTCATGGCAGACATCTGGTCAACCAGTTTCTTCATGGTATCGAGGCTTCTGAAGTGGCGGGCCACGTCGGTCTGCATACCACGGTATTCAAAGCGCGGCGCATCCTCGACGCTCATCAGGCTGACCCGCTTGTCGTCAACACCCAGCAGGGAGATCAGGGATTGCGCCCCCCAGAAAGCCCCCTCGATATCATGGCCCTGGATCACAGTGCCCTGCGGGCCTATGGTCATGTCATAACCTTCCGCCTGCTTGAGCTTGCTGCCGAGTTTGATGGTCACTGGGTAGCCGGTGTCGGAGAGGGTAACACCCAGCTTGGTCAGTTGAGCCTTGATGGCATCGGCGCGATCGCTTGGCAGGTCCAGCGCATGGAGCTTGATGCTGGAGAAGTCAACCTGCGGGCCCGCCTTGATCACTTGCTTGAGCGGGGTCGGCACTATCTGGTCATCGATCTTGCTGGCCGGCAGCAGGCTGCTGGTCTGGTTGGCAGCGAAACGGGTTTCGCTGTTCATCAGGATGTTGTTGTCATCCTTGGTGCGCTTCCAGCCATCGGCCGGCATCGGCGTCTGATAGGTGCTGGCATCATCGATGTTGCTCATGCTGGCCAGTACTTTCGGCTCGGCACCTTCGCTGGCGACATACCAGTTCGGCATGATGTCGGATTCGAACAATACCCAATATTCCACCACCAGCGGCACTTCGACCGTGGCATCCTTGGCAAAGCCCTTAAACTGCCCGGTGGGCGTCAAACGATAAAGGTCGCCGGTCATGTGAGTGATGGTGAACTGGTCGTTATCCACACGCTGGATACGACGGATGGAGGAGATATAGATGTTCCAATCTTTGGAGGTCACCTCAGCACCTGTGTTGGTCAGGTGCAGCTTGGCAACGCCACAGCTTGCCCACTCGGAACCGAGCGCTTGGCAATCGAGGCCGGCACCGGCACCGTCGTTGGTGACCACTTCATACTTGACCACCAGATTGCTGGCGAGGGAGTCAACCACGGCTTGCTTGGCGGCATCAGCGGCCTGGACCTGGCTGACAAAAACGGTAGACATGGCAATGGCTAACAGAGAATGTTTCAAGTTCATAACTGCTGCTCTCATTTGAAGTAAAGGTTCGATTTTCTTGGCTTTTTTTATATTGGGCCCCATGGCGGGGCCCTAGTTATGTCAACAATGGACTTAGACTTGAGGCGAGCTTGGCGCCCGATTAACGCAGGGCCTTCAGCTCACCGGCCATGATCTCGGCCAAGGGGCCCAGAATCACCTGCAGGTTCTGCTCACCGAGTTTGACCACACCGGCCGCACCCAGGGCTTTCAGCTTGCGCTCATCGACGATGCTACGGTCTTTCAGGGTCAGACGCAGACGGGTGATGCAGGCATCGATGGTGACCAGGTTCTCTTGACCACCCAGCACTTCCAGGTATTGCTTGGCCAACTCGGTACGGTTGGTAGATTGAACCGCAGCCGGTACGGCTTCATCATCTTCACGACCCGGGGTTTTCAGGTTTAACTTGAAGATGACGGCCCGGAAGATGGCGTAGTAAAGACCGAAGAATACCAAGCCCTGGACCAGCAACATGTACCACTGAGTGGCCAGCGGGTTGCGTGATTGAATAACCATATCGACGAAGCCTGCACTGAAACCAAAACCGGAGATCCAGTGCATGCTGGCGGCGATGAACACGGACAGACCGGTCAGCAGTGCATGGATGACATACAGCACCGGCGCCACAAACATGAAGGAGAACTCGAGCGGCTCGGTTACACCGGTGAAGAAAGCGGCGAAGGCGGCTGCGATCATGATGGATGCAACCTTGTCCTTGTTCTCTTTCTTGGCAGAGTGATAAATGGCCAGCGCGGCGCCCGGCAGACCGAACATCATGATGGGGAAGAAGCCGGCCTGGTACATACCAGTGACACCCACAACCGCTTTACCCGCGTCAATGGAGGACTGACCACCCAGGAAGTTCGGGATGTCGTTGATGCCAGCCACGTCGAACCAGAATACGGAGTTCAGGGCATGGTGCAGGCCCACCGGGATCAGCAGACGGTTGAAGAAACCGTAGATACCGGCGCCGGTAGCGCCCAGGTTGACGATGGATTCACCAAAGCTCACCAGACCACCGTAAATGACCGGCCAAATGGCCATCAGGATGAAGGCGACGACGATCATCACCACTGAGGTCACGATCGGCACCAGACGACGGCCAGAGAAGAAAGCCAGCGCCTTGTGCAGTTCGACGGTGCTAAAGCGGTTGTAGAGCTCGGCGGCGATCACACCGGTCAAGATGCCGATGAACTGGTTCTCGATCTTGCCGAAGGCGGCAGGCACTTGATCCAGCGGGATCTGCTGAATTTGCGAGACAGCCCCGGGGCTCAACAATGTGGTCACGACCAGGAAACCAACCAGACCGGCCAGTGCGGCAGAGCCGTCTTTATCCTTGGACATGCCGTAGGCAACACCGACAGCAAACAGGATGGCCATCTTGTCGATGATGGCGGCACCGGCCTTGATCAGGAAGGCAGCCAGCGCACTGTCGCCACCCCAACCGTTCGGGTCAATCCAGTAGCCAACCCCCATCAGAATCGCAGCGGCAGGCAATACCGCTACCGGCACCATCAAGGCCCGGCCGATCTTTTGCATATAACCGAGAATGTTCACGGTTCCTCTCCTTAGTTAAGGTTTTTCTAGAAATTAAGTGCTTATCACGTTTGACGCATAAGCCATCAAGGCTTGATCGGCAGTCTATGTCTTTTATTTCGCTGCGCAAATTAATAAACCAATAATCGTGATCATTATCACCCAAACGAGGAAAGTTGGCGGATACATGTGGCTTATTTTGCAATCTTTATTTACGCTGTAAAAAAACTTAAATTCGTCTCAGCCTATTTGCCGCCGACACCCCGGCAGCAACCCGTACAGAGGTATCTACAATGCGCCTGATCCCGTTGAAATCTGCCAGCCAAGTGGGCCTGTGGTCTGCCCGTTACATCGTTGACCGTATCAATGCGTTCAAACCCACTGCCGCTCGCCCCTTCGTACTGGGCCTGCCCACCGGTGGCACCCCGCTCAACACTTACCAGCGTCTGATCGAACTGCATAAAGCCGGTGAAGTGAGCTTCGAGCACGTGGTCAGCTTCAACATGGACGAATATGTTGGCCTGCCGGAAGATCACCCCGAGAGCTACCACAGCTTCATGCACAACAACTTTTTCTGTCACATCGACATTCGCCCGGAAAACATCAACATCCTCAACGGCAATGCCGAGGATCTGGTGGCCGAGTGCAAGCGCTATGAGGACAAGATCAAGTCCTACGGCAAGATCCACCTGTTCATGGGGGGCATCGGCAATGACGGTCACATCGCGTTCAACGAACCGGCCTCTTCCCTCTCCTCCCGTACTCGGGTCAAAACCCTGACCGAAGACACCCGCATCGCTAATTCCCGCTTCTTCGGTGGCGACATGGAGCAAGTGCCCAAGCTGGCACTGACCGTGGGTGTCGGCACCCTGATGGACGCCGAAGAGATCATGATCCTGGTCACCGGCCACGCCAAAGCCCAGGCTCTGCAAGCCGCGGTGGAAGGCAGCGTCAACCACATGTGGACCATCTCCACCCTGCAACTGCATCCGAAGGGGATGATGGTGTGCGACGAGCCCTCCACCATGGAGCTCAAGGTCAAGACGGTGCGTTACTTCCAGCAGCTGGAAGCCGCCAACATCGGCCGTCTGTAAGGAGCCACCATGTTCGCATTGACCAACTGCACCCTCTACACCGGCAGCTGTGTGCTGACCGGTTACGGGGTGGTGATCGAGGGCGACAAGATTGTCGCCATTCAGCGTCGGGCCGATTTGCCCGCCGGTATAGCACAACATGATCTGCACGGCGCCAACCTGAGCGCCGGTTTCATCGACGTGCAGCTCAACGGCTGCGGCGGCGTCATGTTCAACGGCCACATCACCATCGAGACCCTGGCGACCATGCAGGCCGCCAACCTCAGGTCCGGTACCACCAGCTTCCTGCCGACCCTGATCACCAGCCCGGATGCGGACATGAAGCAGGCCGTCGCCGTGACCCGCGACTACATGGCCGCCCGCCCCTTTGAGGTGCTGGGCGTGCATCTGGAAGGGCCTTACACCAACCTCAAGCGCAAAGGCATACACCCGGCCGCCCAGATCCGTCAGCCCACCGACGAGATGATCGACTTCTTCTGCGCCAATGCAGATACCATCGCCAAAATCACCCTGGCGCCGGAGCGCAACAAACCGGAACACATCCGCCAGCTGGTGGAAGCGGGCATCCT
This sequence comes from Aeromonas sp. 1HA1, assembly GCF_029237385.1. Classification (NCBI taxonomy): domain Bacteria; kingdom Pseudomonadati; phylum Pseudomonadota; class Gammaproteobacteria; order Aeromonadales; family Aeromonadaceae; genus Aeromonas; species Aeromonas sp. 1HA1. Next base: position 19,748 of record NZ_JAACGC010000013.1, on the reverse strand, counting down.
GGTCTCTGCCGGCCATACTGCCGCCAGTTACGATCAGGCCATGGCCGGGTTTGACAACGGCATCCGCTTTGCCACCCACCTCTACAACGCCATGAGCCCGACCGTGAATGGCCGCGAGCCGGGCATGGTGGGCGCCATCTACGATCGCAAGGATGTCTATGCCGGCGTCATCGTCGATGGGCATCACGTGCACTGGGCCAACGTGCGCCTGGCCCACACTATGCTGGGGGAGCGGCTGGTGCTGGTCACCGACGCCACCGCCGCTGCCGGGGCGCCGGAAGGCTTTGAGAAGTTTGATTTTTGTGGCGCAACCGTCTATTTCCGCGATGGTCAGTGCGTCGACGAGAATGGTACACTCGGCGGTTCTGCCCTCACCATGATTGAGGGGGTGGAGAATCTGGTCAAACAGGTCGGATTACCGCTCGATGAAGCACTGAGAATGGCCACCCTTTATCCCGCTCGCGCCATTGGATGGGACTCATGTCTCGGTAGTATCCAGGTCGGAAAAATAGCCAACCTGACTGTCTTTGATCAGACCTTCACGGTCTGCGGGACCGTGGTTAACGGACACTACACAACACAGTGACACTATGACTGGCGGACAAATAGCAAACGTAGATCTTATCAAGCAGGTCAACAGTGCGGCCGTATATCGGCTCATCGACCTGCAAGGCCCTATCTCGCGGGTCAAAATTGCCGAGTTGAGTCAGCTGGCCCCGGCCAGCGTGACCAAAATAACCCGGCAACTGATCGAGCATGGCCTGATCAAGGAGACCTCACCGCAAGCCTCTACCGGCGGACGGCGCGCCATCTCCTTGACCACCATCAAGCATCGCTTTCAGTTTGTGTCCGCCAAGCTCGGTCGCGGCTATCTGCAGCTGAGCCTGTACGATCTCGACGGCAAGGAGCTCGATCAGCACATCACCCAGGTGACCGAGATTGACCAGCAACCCGTGGTCGACATGCTGCTGCGCGAAATTGGTGCCTTCATCGACGCCCAGCAGGAGCGCAGCCGCAACCTCATCAGCATAGCGCTGACCATGCCGGGTCTGGTCAATCCGGAATCGGGCATGGTCATCTATACCCCCAAGTACCAGATCCGCAATCTGGCGCTGGCCAAGCTGCTGGAAAACCACTTCAACCTGCCCTGCTACGTGGGCAACGACACCCGCTCCCTGGCGCTGGCCGAGCACTTCTTCGGTGAATCGCGCGACTGCATGGACTCCATCCTGGTGAGCGTGCACCAAGGGGCAGGCTCCGGCATCATCACCAAGGGCAAGGTGTTCCTCGGTCAGAACCGAAACGTCGGCGAGATTGGCCACATCCAGGTCGAGCCGCTCGGCAAGCGCTGCCACTGCGGCAACTTTGGCTGCCTGGAGACCATCGCCTCCAACGAGGCCATCGTCGACAAGGTGAAGGAGCTCATCAGCCGCGGCCACCGCAGCTCGCTGCAGGAGAAGCACATCACCATCCAGGAGGTGTGCAAGGCCGCCATGGCCGGTGATGAACTGGCCCGCAGCGTGATCGAGAACGTGGGCGAGCATCTGGGACGAGCGGTCGCCATCACGGTCAACCTGTTCAACCCGCAGAAGGTACTGATCGCCGGCGAAATCACCGCCGCCGAAGAGATCCTGTTCCCGGCCATCCGCCGCTGTGTCGAGCACCAATCCCTGCCGAGCTTCCACCGTGGCCTGCCCATCGTGAAGGCGCGCTTCCAGAACCAACCTACCATAGGCGGCTTCGCGCTGGTGAAGCGGGCCCTGCTGGAGGGTGATTTGTTGCAGATCATCATGGAGCAGAAGTAAGGCGAAGGCCTTGCGAGATAAAAAACGGCAGCCAATGGCTGCCGTTTTTGTCTGGTGTGCTTTTCGCCGGCTCACCCCGCTCTACACGGCTTGAACAGGTCCAGCGCACCATCGTAGACGCTGGTTTGTACATCCATGATCCCCAACATGGAGTGAAACAGGTTGTCGTGGGAGAAACGCTGGCTGCCCGCCTCCACCGCCAGGCAGCCCATATCCAGCTGGCGATCGGCCTGCAACTGGGGCGAGAACCAGGTCAGCAGCGGCACTCGGGTCTGATCATCCGGCGCGAATTTGTAGGGAGTGCCATGCAGGTAGAGCCCCATGGCACCGAGGGATTCGCCGTGATCGGAGAGATAGACCAGCCCCACGTTGTAGTCATTCTGCAGCGTCTTGAGCTTGTCTATTAGCTGTGACACCACCTTGTCGGTGTAACGTATGGTGTTGTCATAACTGTTGACCAGCTCCTCATTGCTGCAGTTCTCGATGTCGCTGCGCGGGCAATCCGGCACGAAGAAGCGCTCGGAGGCGGGGTAGCGCCGATAATAGGTCGGGCCGTGGCTGCCCATCAGGTGGAAGGCCACCAGCTTGTTGCCCTTCATCTGCGCTATCTGCTGATCCAGCCCTTCCAGCATCACCTCGTCGTAGCAGAAGCCTTGCTGGCAATACTGCGGGAACGCCTTGGCTTTTATCTCTATGGTGGGCACGTTCTTGCACACCCCCTTGCAGCCGCCGTCGTTCTCTTTCCACAGCACAGAGATACCTGCGTGTTGCAGCACATCCAGCATGCCATCCCGTGACTGGGCCAGGGTGTCGTCATATTCCCGGCGCGTGAGATTGGAGAACATGCAGGGCACCGAGACAGCCGTGGCGGTGCCGCAGGAGCGCACGTTGCGAAACGAGACCATGCCCGCCTCCTGCTCGGTGAAGCTGTTGGTCTGCTTCCCGTAGCCGTTGAGGGAGTAGTTCTGGCTGCGGGCCGTCTCCCCCACCACCAGGAACATCAGGGTCGGCTTGCCGCCCTGCCCCACCACTTTGGCATCCATCCCCAGTGGCTGATAGGGGATGGGGGTGGCAAACAGGATATCCGTGGCATAGCGATAGAGACCGTGCACATAGTTGGCGGGCACTATCTCCTTGCCGAGGGACTTGTTGTTGCGCCCGACCGAGGCGTAATCCTGGTAATAGAGGGCGGCCACTCCCACCAGAAACAGCAGCGACAGGGCGATGGAGCCAAGGCGCAACCCCACTCCCTTATACCAGGGGCTGGGATAGGTTATGTTCACCCACAACAAGGCCAGCGCTGGCAGCACACCGGTCAGCAGGAACCAGAGCGCGACCGATCCATTGAGATAGGCCGCCGCCTCCCCGCTGTTGGTCTGGGCTATGTTCTGCACCATGCTCACGTCGAAGATAACGCCGTACTTGAGCATGGCGTAGCTGACCACAGAGCCCATCAGGATCAGCAGCACGAAGAAGGGCTTGAGCAGATAGCGGAAGGTAAAGGGCAGAAACACCGCATTGAGCGCGGCCAGCAGCACCAGGGGGATAGAGAGGACAAAGCCCGCCTTGACGTGCTCCAGCTGGGTGAGAGTGCGGTAAAAGTGCAGGAAGATGGGCCAGTTGAACACCAGTGCAAACAGCAGCACCAGCAACAGATTCACCTTCATCACTCCCAGGGTGATGCGCATAACGATACTCCGACAAACCAGGCAGGACTGGGGCCCCTGCATGGGGGCACCGGTTGTGAGTGCTCGCTTGCCGCGCGTCCTGAAGGCAAGCGCGGCAAGGGGCTGGGGCGCCCGGACACTGCAGGCAGCTTAAGTTGCCAAACTTAAGGGAAAATTAAGGCAGGGAAATACCACGGCCAGTGCGGCCTGCGGGTGCAAAACCGGCATAAAAAAACGGCAGCCGAGGCTGCCGTTTTAGCGGGGGCGAACAGAGCGTCGCCACCTGAGTGTTCACGGACCGGATTACAGGGTCGCGGCGACTTCGTCGGAGATGGAGCCGTTGTGGTACACCTCCTGCACGTCGTCCAAATCTTCCAGCATGTCGATCAGACGCATCAGCTTGGGCGCGGTTTCCGCATCCAGCTCGGCTTCGGTAGAAGGGATCATGGTCACTTCGGCGTTCTGTGCCTTGAAGCCGGCGGCTTCCAGCGCATCCAGCACGGTACCGAAATCGTTCGGGGTGGTGTACACCTCGATGGAACCATCCTCTTCGGTCACCACGTCGTCGGCGCCCGCTTCCAGTGCCGCATCCATCAGGGCATCTTCATCGACACCGACGAAGGTCAGCAGCCCTTTCTTGCTGAACAGGTAGGCGACCGAGCCATCGGTCCCCAGGTTACCGCCGCTCTTGCTGAAGGCATGACGCACTTCCGCCACGGTACGGTTGCGGTTGTCGGTCAGACACTCCACCATCACGGCGGAGCCTGCCGGGCCATAGCCTTCGTAGACGATGGTCTCGAGCTGCTCGCCGTCGCCACCACCGACCCCACGCGCGATGGCGCGGTTGATGGTTTCGCGGGTCATGTTGCTGGTCAGGGCTGCCGTCACCGCAGCACGCAGACGCGGGTTGTTGGCGGGATCCGGATCGCCGATACGGGCAGAGGTGGTGATTTCACGGATCAGCTTGGTGAAGATCTTGCCGCGCTTGGCATCCTGAGCTGCCTTGCGGTGTTTGATGTTGGCCCATTTACTGTGACCTGCCATAGAGACTCTCCGTTATATTTTTTAGATTTCAATAACACAAAGTGACCGGGTAGGCCGCGCTGGGCGCGGCCGGGACTATGCCGGATGCCGGCTTATTCATCACCCTTGACGGTCGTCGCAATCGCCAGTTCGCTCATCTGCGCCTGGTTGGCAAAGCTGGGGGCCTCAGTCATCAGACAGGCGGCCGCCGTGGTTTTCGGGAAGGCAATCACGTCCCGGATGTTGTCGGTACCGGTCAGCAGCATGCTCAGGCGATCCAGGCCGAAGGCCAGACCGGCGTGCGGCGGGGTACCGTACTTCAGCGCATCCAGCAGGAAGCCGAACTTGAGGCGCTGCTCGGCCGGGGTGATACCCAGGATGTCGAATACAGTGGCCTGCATCTCGCTGTTGTGGATACGCACAGAGCCGCCACCCACTTCGTAGCCATTGATGACCATATCGTAGGCGTTGGCATAGGCGCTGAGCGGGTTGGCTTTCAGCTCGCTCGGGCCCAGGTTGCTCGGGGCGGTGAAGGGGTGGTGCATGGCTGCCAGACCGCCTTCGCTGTCTTCCTCGAACATGGGGAAGTCGATGACCCACAGCGGCTTCCAGCTGTTTTCCATCAGACCCAGATCGCGGCCCACTTTCAGACGCAGGGCACCGATGGCATCGGCCACCACTTTCTTGCTGTCGGCGCCGAAGAAGATGATGTCGCCGTCGGCCGCGCCGGTACGGGCCAGGATCTCACGCACTATCTCATCGGAGAGGAACTTGGCAACCGGAGACTGAACGCCTTCGAGGCCGCTTCCAGCATGATTGACCTTCATCCAGGCCAGGCCCTTGGCACCGTAGATGCCGACGAACTTGGTGTACTCGTCGATCTGCTTGCGGGACAGCTCGGCGCCGCCCGGCACTTTCAGGGCTGCCACGCGGCCTTTCGGGTCGTTGGCGGGGCCAGCAAACACGGCAAACTCGACATTAGTCAGCAGGTCTGCCACATCGACCAGCTCCATCGGCAGACGCAGGTCCGGCTTGTCGGAGCCAAAACGGCGCATGGCCTCGTCGAAGGTCATCACCGGGAAGTCGCCCAGATCCACGGCCAGCACGTGTTGCCACAGGTTGCGGATCATCTCTTCCATCAGCTCGCGCACTTGGGGCGCCGTCATGAAGGAGGTCTCCACGTCGATCTGGGTGAATTCCGGCTGGCGGTCGGCACGCAGGTCTTCGTCACGGAAGCACTTGACGATCTGGTAGTAGCGGTCGAAGCCGGACATCATCAGCAACTGCTTGAACAGCTGCGGGGACTGCGGCAGGGCGTAGAACTTGCCCTTGTGCACCCGGCTCGGCACCAGATAGTCACGGGCACCTTCCGGGGTGGCCTTGGTCAGCATGGGGGTTTCGATGTCGAGGAAGCCGTGCTCGTCCATGAAGCGGCGCACGAAGGCGCTGGCCTTGGCACGGGTCTTCAGGTACTTGGCCATCTCGGGGCGACGCAAGTCCAGATAACGGAACTTGAGGCGCTGCTCTTCGCTGTTGACCTGGTTGAAATCCAGCGGCAACGGCTCGGCGCGGTTGATGATGGTGAGCTCGTGGGCGAACACTTCGATGGCGCCGGTGGCCATGTCGCTGTTGCGCTGGGAGTCGGGACGGGTACGTACCACACCGGAGACCTGAATGCAGAACTCGCCGCGCAGTTCGGAGGCCAGGGCGAAGGCGTCCGGCTTGTCCGGATCGAAGAACACCTGCACGATCCCTTCCCGGTCACGCATGTCGATAAAGATGAGGCCGCCCAGGTCGCGACGACGATGGACCCAACCGCACAATGTAATGGTCTGCCCAGCATGGGCCTCATTGACCTGTCCGCAATAGATAGAGCGCATGGACTTCTTCCTTCGAAATTGTAGAGAGACGGTGAACCTGGGTCGCCGGGCACGACTGGCAAGCACCGTCTGTCTCACAGCTGGCCAGAGTCTTGTTCTTGCCCGGTTTGAAATCTGTCTCATACCGTCCGACCCCCGGGATCGGACACCTGCCACCGATATCGGCTCGACCAGAGGCGGCTGGCAAGCGGCCGGGCAGTCGGTCAGAGGGCATCGGAAAGCGTCGTTGTTTGGCCAATTCATGGCCGCTACCGTCGCCACAATATGCGCACAGCGGCGTGAGTCACAACCATTGGCAAACAAAAGGGCTGGCATTATAGAGGAAAACCCCCATTTGGGTAAAATGGCCAGCAGCCCCCTTTGCCCTGTTTTTTACATCTCAAGACAAAAAATGGGCGCAAAACGAGATAAACCCGCAGACAGGATCCGCCATGAGCCTCTTTTTGGGCCTGCCACAATGGTCACACCCGGCCTGGCCCGGTCAATTATTGGGCGTGGGCGCCAAACCCGCCGAGCACCTCGCCCACTACGCCCGGGTGTTCAACACGGTAGAAGGCAACACCACCTTCTACGCTTCGCCGACCCCGGAAACAGTGCGACGCTGGGCCGATGCGGTGCCCGCTCACTTTCGCTTCAGCTTCAAGTTTCCGAAAGAGATCAGCCACCAGAGCGATCTGGTGGACGCCGACAAACAGGTGACCGACTTTATCCGGCTGCTCACCCCGCTGCACGACAAGCTGGGGTTGCTCAAGCTGCAACTGCCTGCCCGCTTCGGCCCGAGCGGCCTTCCCCGTCTCGCTGAATTCTTCAACCGGCTGCCGACACAGTTTCGCTATGCCCTCGAGGTGCGCCACCCCGATTTCTTCGCCAAAGGCGAGGCGGAGCGAAGCCTGAATCGGATGCTGATGGAAAACGGCATCAACCGCATCATGCTCGACAGCCGGCCGCTGTTCTCTGTGCCGGCCACCACGGCAGCCATGATAGATGCCCAGGGCAAGAAGCCCAGACTGCCAGTGCATCTGTTGGCTACCGCCAGTGCCCCCGTGGTACGGCTCATCGGTCTGCCGGATCCGGCCGCCAATCGCCCCTTCCTGCCAAGCTGGCTACCCCACTGGCGTCAGTGGCTGGCGGAGGGAAAGGATCTCTACCTCTTTATACATACCGCTGACAATGCCCAGTCACCCGAGCTGGCCCGTCAGATAACCCGCCTACTGGGTCAGGAGATGGCCCCCTGGCCGGGGGAAAACGATCGCGCGCGCCAGGGCGTGCTGCGCTTTTAGTCAGCCATGTCACCGGCCATCGGGCGGGCGTAAAAAAAGCCGCTTTTTTGTGGCTGGACGGGGCTCGGCGTCAAGACAAACGCCCATCAATCCTCTACACTAGCGCCCCAAGCAAGGGGCCTGCCGTTGACCATTGCAATTCATTGCAACAAACAGCGCGGCTCCATATAAGGGGCCTGCCGTTGACTACTGCAATTCATTGCAGCAAGCAGCGCGGCTCCGGATCAAGGGCCCGGATAATGGCCCATTGCGAACAGGACAGGCCCGAAGGATCTCACGGCCAGCCACCCCGTTCGTAAACCGGTGATAAAACAACCCTGAAGGGTGTCACCCAACGACTCAATTGAACAAACAGTCGGTTCATATACCGACTGTCAGGTTGCGCCAGCATGCATACCAAAGACCAGATTTTTGCCGCCCCTATCGCCCGATTGGGGGACTTTTGCTTTGACGAACAGGTCGTCGATGTCTTCCCCGACATGATCCAGCGGTCGGTACCGGGCTACAGCAACATCATCTCCGCCATCGGCATGATGGCTGCCCGCTACGCCCAGCCGGGAAGCCATTTATACGATCTCGGCTGTTCGCTGGGCGCCGCTACCCAGGCCATGCGCCGCCACGTGACCCAACCGGGTTGTCACATCACGGCGGTCGATCTCTCCCATCCCATGATCGAACGCGCCCGCGCCCACCTCTCTGGATTCAAATCCGAGGTGCCGGTGGAGCTGGTGGAAGCGGACATCTGCGACGTCGCTATCGAGAACGCCTCCGTGGTGGTGCTCAACTTCACCCTGCAGTTCGTGGACCCCGAAAAGCGGATGACCTTGATCCAGCGCATCTTTGATGGGCTGCGCCCGGGCGGCATCCTGATCCTGAGCGAGAAGTTCCGCTTCGACGATGAGCCGGTCAACGAGCTGCTCATCGATCTGCACCTGGATTTCAAGCGGGCCAATGGCTACAGCGAGCTGGAGATAAGCCAGAAGCGCAACGCCCTCGAAAACGTGATGCGCACCGACAGCCTGGCGATACACAGAGCCCGCCTGCGAGACGCCGGTTTCGTTCATCAGGATCTCTGGTTCCAGTGCTTCAACTTCGGTTCCATGATTGCCATCAAATCCAGCGACACCAAATAAGCCATGATCGACTTTGCCCATTTTTATCAACTGATCGCCAAAAACCGACTGAGCCACTGGCTGCATACCCTGCCCGCCCAGCTGCACGCCTGGCAGCATGACAACCAGCACGGGGACCTGCAGCGCTGGAACCGCGCCCTCAACAAGCTGCCGGTGGTACCCCCCGGACACATAGAGCTGAAAAGCCGGGTCGAGATAGGCGGGGCCGAAAGCCTCGGCGAGGGGGAGCGCAAGAAGGTCGAGAGCCTGCTGCGCCACTTCATGCCCTGGCGCAAGGGCCCGTTTACTGTACACGGCATCCACATCGACACCGAATGGCGCTCCGACTGGAAGTGGGATCGGGTATTGCCCCATATCAGCCCGCTGGCCGGTCGCTATGTACTCGATGTGGGCTGCGGCAGCGGTTATCACCTCTGGCGCATGGTGGGGGAAGGGGCCAAACTCGCGGTCGGCATAGATCCGAGCCCCCTGTTTCTCTGCCAGTTCGAGGCCATCCGCCACTTTCTCGGCGGCGACCAGCGCGCCCACCTGCTGCCGCTGGGCATTCAGGAGCTGCCAGCGCTGCGCGCCTTTGACACCGTCTTCTCCATGGGGGTGCTCTATCACCGCAAATCCCCCATCGAGCACATAGAGCAGTTGCGCAATCAGCTGAAAGACGATGGCGAGCTGGTACTGGAAACCCTGGTGATCGATGGCGGCGTCAACGATGTATTGGTGCCCACTGATCGCTACGGCAAGATGCGTAACGTCTGGTTCATCCCCTCAAGCACCGCGCTCAAGCTCTGGGTCGAGCGCTGCGGATTTACCGATGTGCGTATCGTGGACGAGAATATGACCAGCACCGACGAACAGCGTCGTACCGACTGGATGATAAATGAATCACTGAGCGATTACCTGGACCCTCAAGACCCAGCGCTCACGGTGGAAGGACACCCGGCGCCGAAACGTGCCGTACTGATTGCCAGAAAGGCCAAAGACTAGCCGATAGCGCCTGTGGAAGTTACACTGACCCAATTCCAGGAAGCACAGTTAAATGAATGACATGAAAAGCAAATTTAAAGGAATGACCCTGCTCTCCCTGCTCAGTCTCGGCGGGTGTGTCAGTATGGAGAAAGCGCCCCCGGTACCTACCTTGACGCTGGCCGAGCTTCGCACCGAGATCACTCTGAGCGAGCAACGTCTGCAAACATCCATGGAACAGCAACAGAAGCAGTACGTGCAGCAACAGCACCTGCTGGTTCAGCTCAACACTGATGTCAACAACATGAAAGAGTCCGTGAAAAAAGTCGATAGCAAGCTCGAATCCTTGCCGCCCGAGCCACCCAAGCCTATGGCGATCCCGACCGAGAAGTGCCAGGCGCCAAGCCAGGGCCACACGGTCGATGGCAAACTGCTGGTCGGTGAAGCCGAGTGGATCTGGGTAGACGCCGCCAATGACGCCTTCCAGGCGCGGGTCGATACCGGTGCCACCACCTCCTCCATCAGCGCCCAGGACATCACCATCTTCGAGCGCAACGGCAAAAACTGGGTGCGCTTCTTCCTGAGCCACCAGGAGATGGATGACAAGATCCAGATCGAAGCACCGCTGGTGCGTCACGTGCGGGTGCGTCAGGCTTCCGCCGACGACCTCGACCGTCGTCCGGTGGTCCGTCTGGCCGTGCGCATTGGCGACATGACCGAGAAAGCCGAATTTACCCTCAAAGATCGCAGCGACATGACCTTCCCCGTGCTGCTGGGTCGTGAGTTTTTGAAAGACATCGCCGTCGTTGATGTGGCCCGCGAGTATATCCAACCCAAACCCAAGCTCAAGGATGTGAAATAATCCATGGTTTCCCGTAAGCCGTTCTATTTGCTGGTCGCCCTGCTGTACATTGTCGGCTTGGGGATGACGTTTTATCACCACATAGCGTTGGATGTGCCGCTCACGCCCGGTGAAAAGCGCCAGATCTGGTCCATCGAAGCCAAACTGGAATTTGAAGCCACCGGCGAACCTGTGATCGCCTCCCTGGCCATTCCGGGCACTCAGCCCGGTTTCACCCTGATGAACGAGAACGCCGCGAGCCCGGGCTATGGCCTGTCGTTTGTCGAGAAAGACGGTGATGCCCGCGCCGAGTGGTCGATCCGTACCGCCTCCGGCCGTCAGGAGCTCTACTACCGCGTCGACATGATGGCAGATGCCCATGCCAAACCGGCCGCCAACCCGCAGCCGCCGGCCATAGAGAAGCAGATCGAGAGCGAGCCCTACGCCACCGCCATGAAGCAGATCCTGGAGCGTGCCCAGGAGCGCTCTGCCGATGGCTATACCCTGACCCGCGAGATCATCAAGGAGATCGAGAAGCAAGAGCAGAACGCCGAGCTGCTGAAAAAGCACAAGACCCGCGCCAACCTGATCGCCGAGCTGCTCAACAATGCCAATGTACCGGCCCGCGTGGTGCAGGCCCTGAGCCTGGAAGATGGTCGCCGTCGTCAGGAGCTGGTGGATTATCTGCAGGTGTTCAACAACCCGACCGACTACAAGCTGTTCAATCCGCAGACCGGTGAACAGGGCCGCCCTGCCAACCTGCTGCTGTGGGAGTACAACTCCGGCGCCCTGCTGGACGTGACCGGTGGCCACAACTCCCGTGTCACCTTCTCGATGATCGAGCAGGAGCAACCGGTCAACGTGGCGCTGGCCCAGAAATTCGAGAAGTCCGATATTCTCAACTTCTCCATCCACGGCCTGCCGCTGGAAGAGCAGACCCTGTTCAAGGGCTTGCTGCTGATCCCCATCGGTGTGCTGATGGTGGTATTCCTGCGGGTTATCGTCGGGATCAAGACCTCCGGCACCTTCATGCCTGTGCTGATCGCGGTCGCCTTTATCCAGACCCAGCTGATTACCGGTCTGGTGGGTTTCCTGCTTATCGTCGGGACCGGCCTCATCATCCGTTCGTACTTGTCGCGGCTCAACCTGCTGCTGGTGGCGCGGATATCGGCCATCATCATCATGGTGATTTCGATGATCGGCATCTTCTCCGCGTTCGCCTTCAAGCTGGGGCTGACCGACGGCATGAAGATCACCTTCTTCCCGATGATCATCCTCTCCTGGACCATCGAACGTATGTCCATCCTGTGGGAAGAAGAGGGCTCGAAAGAGGTGTTCCGCCAGGGTGGCGGCTCCCTGCTGGTGGCCGTCATCGCCTACCTGGCGATGGACAACGAACTGATCCGCCACCTCACCTTCAACTTCCTCGGCCTGCAGTTGGTGCTGATGGCGACCGTGCTGCTGCTGGGTAACTACACCGGCTACAAGCTGAGCGAGCTCAAGCGTTTCAAACCGCTGGTGAACGAGATCGAGTCTGGCGCCACCCCAGGTAAGGACAAGTAACAGATGTGGTTCTGGGAAAAATACACCACCCCGTGGAGCCTGTCCCAGGCAGGCATCCTCGGCATGAACAAGCGTAACCACTCCTACATCAGCCGCTACAACCCGCGCAGCCTCTATCCCCTGGTGGATGACAAGCTGCAGACCAAGCGCATCGCACTGGATGCGGGGGTGACGGTGCCGGAACTGATCGGTACCATCCGCGCCCAGCACGACGTGACCCGCATCACCACGCTGGTCAAGGATTGGCCGGGTTTCTGCATCAAGCCGGCTCGCGGTTCGGGCGGTAAAGGGATCCTGGTGATCCTGCGTCAGCAAGATGGTCTCTTCTACAAACCCAACGGTAGCGCCAGCAACGGTCAGGATCTGGAGCGCCATGTTTCCAACATACTGGCTGGTCTCTATTCGTTGGGCGGCAAGCCCGACGTGGCGCTGGTGGAGGGCCTCATCAACTTCGACGATGTCTTCGATGGCTACTCATTCGAAGGGGTGCCCGATGCGCGGGTGATCATCTTCAAGGGCTTCCCCGTGATGGCCATGATGCGCCTCTCCACCGCTGCCTCCGATGGCAAGGCGAACCTGCACCAGGGCGCCGTGGGCGTGGGCCTGTGCCTGCGCACTGGCCGGGCACTGCGGGCGGTGCAGTTTGGCAATCCGCTGCGTCATCACCCGGATACTGGCCTCGATCTGTATGAACTCAAGGTGCCCCACTGGGACACACTGCTAACCCTGGCGGCCTCCTGTTACGAAATGTCGGGCCTTGGCTACATAGGCACCGACATGGTGCTGGATAAGTTCCGTGGCCCCATGCTGCTGGAGCTCAACGCCCGACCGGGCCTCGCCATCCAGATCGCCAACGGTCGCGGCCTGGTGCCCAATCTCAAGACCATAGAGAAGCTGGGCCAGGTCAAGATGAACGTGGAGCAGCGGGTCAACTTCGCCAAGGATCACTTCGGTATCTTCGACGAATAGCCTGACGGCCTGACTCGCAACAGCGCGCCTGTGGGCGCGCTTTTTTATGGCTGACATTCGGCCAGGTAACGAGCACCGACGCAAAAAAAAGAGATAAAAAAACCGATGCCTTGGCATCGGTTTTTCAGTATCCAGTACGCAGTCGTTATTACAGGGACGCAGCGTTCTCGGACAGATACTTGGCAACGCCATCCGGAGAGGCGGTCATGCCTTTTTTGCCTTTTTCCCACTGAGCCGGGCAGACTTCACCGTGCTCTTCGTGGAATTGCAGGGCATCGACCATGCGCAGCATCTCGTCGATATTGCGGCCCAGCGGCAGATCGTTGACGACCTGATGACGCACAACACCGTTCTTGTCGATCAGGAAGGAACCACGGAAAGCAACGCCGGCTTCCGGATGCTCAACGTCATAGGCTTTGCAGATGTCGTGTTTCACGTCGGCGATCAGCGGGTACTTGACCTGACCGATACCACCCTCTTCCACTTTGGTGTTGCGCCATGCGTTGTGGGAGAACTGGGAATCGATAGAAACACCGATCACTTCCATGCCACGCTTCTGGAACTCTTCATAACGGTGATCGAAGGCAATCAGCTCGGACGGGCAGACGAAGGTGAAATCGAGCGGATAGAAAAACAGGACGGCTGCCTTGCCTTTGATGTGGGATGACAGGGTGAAATTGTCAACAATCTCACCATTACCCAGAACAGCTGCAGCGGTAAAATCAGGTGCGGGACGGCCTACCAATACCATATTCAATTCCTCTTTATGTGAAGTGAACAATCCTGTCAGGATTGGGCTACCTAGAGCCAAGTCCGTCTAATTGAAGCGACAAACTATAGACCCGGTGGTAGATTAGTTAAATCAAATTAAATAGATAGCATTAATCGGGTTTTCCTATGCAACGTTGGCCCAGCCTGAAACAGCTGCAATATCTGGTCGCTCTCGACGAGCACAAGAACTTCAACCGCGCCGCCAAGGCCTGTCACGTCAGCCAGTCCACCCTCAGTACCGGGATCCAGACGCTGGAAGATATGATGGACCTGCAACTGGTGGAGCGGGACCACAAGAGCTTCATTATGACCCCGGTCGGCATGGAAATCGTCGAGCGCGCTCGCAATTTGCTCTCAGATGCACGGGATCTGATGGAGCTAGGCCAGCATCAGGGCGGGGTCATGCATGGCACGGTGCGGCTCGGCTGCATCCCCACCATAGCGCCCTTCCTGCTCAGCAAGCTGCTGCAGGTATGTGGCAAGAGCTATCCTGAGCTGGAATTGTTGCTGCGTGAAGACACCACCACCAACCTGCTCAAGCAGCTGGAGCAGGGGCAACTCGACTTGCTGATCCTGGCGCTGCCGGTCGAGATCGGCGGCTTCCACTGCAAGATGGTCGGCCAGGATCCCTTCCACATGGTGATGCCCGCCAGCATGGCGGCCGCTCTGCACACCCCGTTCGATTACAAGGAGCTGCCCAACCAGAGCATCTTCCTGCTGGAACGGGAGCACTGCCTCACCGAACATGCGGTGAGCGCCTGCCGGTTGCAGGACAAGAGCAAGATCAACCCGTTTGCCGCCACCAGCCTGCACACCCTGGTGCAAATGGTCGGCGCCGGGCTCGGCACTACCTTCCTGCCGCAGATGGCCATCGATGCCGGTATCCTCGACAACACGGATTTGGTGGCCATTCCCCTGCCGGGCGAGACGCCGTACCGCGAGATAGGCCTGGTGTGGCGTCCCAGCACCACCCGGGTACAGACCTTCTACAAGCTGGCCGAGCTGCTCACCCCGCTGATCGAACCCAAGGCCTGACTCTCGGCTGACCCCCATGAAAACGCCGGCAAGTTGCCGGCGCTTTTATTGTTCAAGATACGAACATTCAATCACTTGCCGATTTACTTTTCGAAGGAAAATACCCGGGTGTAGTTGGTCAGGGTACGCAGACTGACGTCACCAGGCAGGGCATTCTCGTCATAGAGCGCCAGCGCCCCCGTCTGCTTGTTGTGACCCAGCAGCTTATTGGCGTACTCGTTGCTCAGCAGATCGCTCCCCGACTTCCACGTCCAGCGTTGTCCCTGGCTCAGGCTGCAGGACTGCAACACACGGAGGTTGTTGGCATCCAGGCAGTAGCCGGTATCCCGCGCACTGACATAGCGGCCGTACTGGTCATAGATGAAGGATTGGTCGGTCGAGGTCTCGTTACACATCACGGCGCTCACGCCTTGCTGGGCATTGGCGCTCAGGCAACGGTTGTCAACGCCCCCCAGCTGCAGATTGACCGGGCGACCGCCGGTAAACACCGGGTGGTTCCAGTCCACCGTGAAACGTTCGGATGCAGTCACCCGTCTGCGCTTGTCGGTTTCCTCAAAGCCCTGGTAGTCGATACGAACCGGGATCCACATGACCGTGGTCTGAACGGCACCGGTGTAGATGGGACGGATGTTGACCGAGGAGTCAATGTTAAACACGGTGGTGCCCGTCTCGTCCGGTTTCGCCTTGTAGATGACGTCCAGATTAGGCACGAACCCCTTGTAGCTGAGCGGCTTGATACGGCGGTGATCCACGTAGTACTTGAGGTCAGTGGGGAGGCTCTGCTTGGTGACGAGCAGGGAGTCCGCGCTCGCGTACTGCTCCCGCACCCAGCTGAAACTCACCTTCTGGGCGTTTGGCGCCGAGCGCTCGACCCGGTAGTCCTGGGTGTTATAGGCGAGCTGGCGCTGCTGGCTGAACTTGGCCGAGGCATCCAGCTTGACCTTGGGCCCATCCTTGTTCACCTCGCCCCCGCCGGTCACCCCCACCTCGAAGCCGGAGATCTCACGATTATCATAATTGGTGTTGAGGTTGTTGGGCAGGCTCTTGAGCACAGACGCCTTGGTGTTGGAGGCTGCGATGGTGAAACTGTAGTCCTGGGCGATGGCATCGGTGGCCCAGTCCATCACCCAGCCCCACAGCGGGAACCCCGAGTTACCTGACCAGGAGAGCGCGTTGTTGAGCTGAATGCCAGCACCGGCCGACTCCTCATCCAGCGAGATCCGCACCAACTTGGCGTCCGGCGTGGCGGCGCCCGTGGTGCCAAATTGCAGGGAGCGCATCAGATTGACCCGGTAGACCAGCGAGATGTTCGCCGAATCGCAGAACACCTTGTTACCCTTGTCCCACTTGATCGAGCGCGGGAAGGTGCACTCGGCGTTGCTGATCGGGCGGTTGACGTTGAGATAGAAGGCCACGTGAGGCAAGCTGGCGTCAGCGGCGGCTGGCTGGATCAGGGAGCGTTTGCCTCGCTTGGCAAGACTCTCGACCCGCTCCATCACCTTATAGAAGGCCGGATCATCGACGCCCCCCAACGGGGTAAACAGCAGCGCCCCCTTGTAAGCGGAGACCAGCACCCAGTCGGCATCGAACGAAATACCGGTCAGCCGCTCCATGGCTTTTTTGGCCTGTTGACGCTCGTCCTTATCCGTGAGGGCGCTGAAATCGATGAAGACGCGCTCACCCTGCTCCAGCACGCGTTCGTGCAGCTGCTCAGGGGTCAGCCCCTTGGTGGCTTGCTGCTCATCCAGCCAGATGCTGGCGTTGAAGTAGACAAGTCCCTGCTCCGATTGCAGGCTGGCCAGCATGGTGATGCCCTGATCGGTACGCTCGCCTATGTCTTCGGCCTGCACGCTGCCTGCCAGCAAAGCCAGGGTGAGCAAACTGAGAGTGGGAACCCGAGTAATGAATTTGCGTGGTTTTTTATTTTTCATTGTTAACTCCATGTCGAAGCACGCCAGACTATTTCCATCATGAGGCGAAACAGCACAACCCTATTGTTGATGGTTATATTTCGGCGTTATTCTGCTTGCTTGCCGAACAATGCCAACCATTTTTATCGCCGTGAATGAGCAGATGTTCATGGTAGGTCTTTCATATGACAAAACAAGGACTACGATACAGTCTAGGGTGGAATATTCGGCGCTTGCCGATACTATTACACGGTTGTCGCGCTGTCATAGCGCTGCCCCTTTTTGATGTGGGCGACACCTGTTTTGATCCTCGCGCCCCTGTTCATCGGCCTGAACGATGAAGCGGGAGCCTGATGCCTTGGGCATTCTGCCGCGAGGAAACACTCAGGGCTATGAGATCAATATCATGGGGCGACCCTCCTCTGTCTGGTGATATTGTCAGCCAATGCCCGCCACAGGCTGCATATTGCCCAGTGAACCGATGACGGAAATAAACGAAAATATATTTCGTTTTCTGCCATCATATGGATGACGGGCGTGACATGTCTCGCTACTAGCTGTAATACCATTTTATCATAACAAACCATCTTGATACTCAAACGTGACACAGATCACACTGTGGCATCGGCAATGTTAATTATAAAAACATTTATATTTAAATGGAATAATTACGTTAATATTGAAATGCTCATTCCAGATAATCGCCAGATATTATTAAATATGAATACTATCGATAATATAACCTCACTCGGTCTATGTCCTTGCTGGATCCTTAAGTGCTGTTGATTGCCAGCAAGGCTATGTTCGAGCCCCAAACCCCGCTTATGATGAGCGGATCACCTGGTCAAAAGAGCCCCCATGCATAGCAAGTTACTGCTGTTGGTCGGTGCCGGGCTCGGCACCACCCGGGTAGAGACCTTCTACAAGCTGGCCGAGCTGCTCACCCCGCTGATCGAACCCAAGGCCTGACTCTCGGCTGACCTCCATGAAAACGCCGGTATGTTGCCAGCATTTTTATTAGTCAAAACACCAACACTCAATCAGTTTCCTATTGGAGCCCCGAAGATCCGGGTGTAGGCGGTCAGGGTACGCAGGCTAACGTCACCAGGCTGGTCATTCTCGTCATAGAGCGCCAGCGCCCCCGTCTGCTTCTTGTGCCCCAGCAGCTGATGGGCGCGCAGGTTGCTCAGCTGATCACTCCCCGGTTTCCACTCCCAGCGTTGCCCCAGACTCAGGCTGCAGCGCTGCAACTGGCCCAGGTTGTTAGCATCCAGGCAGTAGTCGGTATCCCGCGCACTGACATAGCGGCCGTACTGGTCATAGATGAAGGACTGGTCGGTCGAGGTCTCGCTACACGTCACGGCGCTCACGCCTTGTTGGGCATCGGTGCTCAGGCAACGGTTGTCAACGCCCCCCAGCTGCAGGTTGACCGGGCGACCGCCGGTAAACACCGGGTGGTTCCAATCCACCGTGAAGCGGGTGGAGGCGGCCACCCGTCTACGCTTGTCCTCATCTTCGAAGCCGTGAAAGGAGGCATGCGCTCCCACCACGTAGAAATGCTGGTAGATGCCGGTGTAGATGGGACGGATGTTGACCGAAGAATCAATCGTGAACGTAGTGCTACCCTGCTCGTTGGGTCCCGCCATGTAGATGACGTCCAGATTCGGCACGAAGCCCTTGTAGCTGGGCGGCTTGATGCGGCTGTGATCCACAGGGTACTTCATATCCCAGACGCCGGCCGTCTGGGAAGAGAGCAGAGACTCCGCGGTGGCATATTGCTCCCGCACCCAGCTGAAACTCACCTTCTGGGCGCTGGGGGCCGAACGTTCGACCCGATAGTCCTGGGTGTTGTAGGCGAGATGGCGCTGCTGGCTGAACTTGGCCGAGGCATCCAGCTTGACCTTGGGCCCATCCTTGTTCACCTCGCCCCCGCCGCTGACCCCCACCTCGAAGCCGGAGATCTCGCGATGCTCATACTTGCTGTTGAGGTTGGTGGGCAGGCTCTTGAGCACGGCCGCCTTGCCGTTGGAGGCTTCGATGGTGAAACGGTAGTCCTGGGCGATGGCATCGGTGGCATAGTCCCACAGCCAGCCGTCGAGCACGGCGTAATCGACAACGTTCTCGCTCCAAGTCAGCTCTTCGTTGAGCTGGATGCCGGCACCGGCCGACTCCTCATCCAGCGAGATCCGCACTATCTTGGCATCCGGCGTAGCAGAGCCCGTGTTGCCAAATTGCAGGGAACGCTCCAGATTCACCCGATAAACCAGCGAGATGTTCGGCGAGTCACAGAACAATCGATCCCCCCGACCCCAGGTGCGCGAACGTGGGAAGGTACACTCGGCAGCGGTGATCTTGCGATTGACGTTGAGGTAGAAGGCCACATGTGGCAAGCCGGCATCGGCGGCGGCTGGCTGGATCAGGGAGCGTTGGTCCCGCCTGGCAAGACTCTCGACCCGCTCCATCACCTGATAGAAGGCCGGGTCATCGATGCCCCCAACGGGGTAAACAGCAGCGCCCCCTTGTAGGCGGAAACCAGCACCCAGTCCGCATCGAACGAGATACCGGTCAGCCGCGCCATGGCCTTTCTGGCCTGTTGCCGCTCGTCCTTATCCGTGATGGCACTGAAATCGATAAAGACGCGATCCCCCTGCACCAGCACGCGTTCGCGCAGCTGCTCAGGGGTCAGCCCCCTGGTGGCTTGCTGCTCATCCAACCAGATGCTGGCGTTGAAGTAGACAAGTCCCTGCTCCGATTGCAGGCTGGCCAGCATGGTGGTGCCCTGATCCTGTCTCTTGATCAGATCTTGATCCCCGAAGCCATCATCTCTTTGGCGGCAATAAAGCCGTCCAGTTTACTTTGCAGTGTTTGCCAGCCTTCCCAGAGTGAGCTCCAGCCTGCAATCCCTGTTCGC